>NZ_JFHJ01000175.1:0-22745 GCF_003666285.1 Mesotoga sp. HF07.pep.5.2.highcov
CATACCACTATGGTTCTTACGCAACAAACACAGTGGAAACTTACATGCTCTTCAGCGGTGAAATGTTTCCATACCACTATGGTTCTTACGCAACCATTCTCACGGCTCAAGTTTCAGTATCAGACATACTGGGTTTCCATACCACTATGGTTCTTACGCAACGAAACTCCAGAACAGAAGAAGATCAGGGAGTTGGAGTTTCCATACCACTATGGTTCTCACGCAACAGGAACTACGGCCCGATGAAAAAGTAGGCGAAAAGACGTTTCCATACCACTATGGTTCTCACGCAACAGAAATGACTCTAAAGGTAATTGATGAAGACGGTGACGTTTCCATACCACTATGGTTCTCACGCAACCAGGAGCACGCCCCCAAGCCCCCCGGCGGCAAACCCACGTTTCCATACCACTATGGTTCTCACGCAACCATCACGCAACACCCGTTGACCGAAACCCGCATGAAAGTTTCCATACCACTATGGTTCTCACGCAACGAAGTAATAACCCCCCCCCCGATCACAAGGCGCCGCAGTTTCCATACCACTATGGTTCTCACGCAACCCGGATGGTTGATCACGTCGACGGGGATGATTGCTGTTTCCATACCACTATGGTTCTCACGCAACTGGTTGATGAGAACGGAGAGTATGTGATGATTTCTGAGTTTCCATACCACTATGGTTCTCACGCAACAAGTAACACCCACCAGGACGGTGGCGAATCAAGGGCGTTTCCATACCACTATGGTTCTCACGCAACTCGGTGAGAGAGGAAAGGGTTATCGCATCGACATGTTTCCATACCACTATGGTTCTCACGCAACAGACCGAACCAGACTACATGCATGTTAGACGTGTTGTTTCCATACCACTATGGTTCTCACGCAACTAGTTTATGATCAGGATTGTGTATTGGTAACCGTAAGGTTTCCATACCACTATGGTTCTCACGCAACTAGTAGAAGAGACTAGCTATTGTGTTATAACTATTGTGTTTCCATACCACTATGGTTCTCACGCAACGGGGAATGAGGAAGTGATCGAATGGTCCTAGTCTGTTTCCATACCACTATGGTTCTCACGCAACAAGAGTTTGAGGCCGAAAAGCTGAAGATTCTCGTTCGGTTTCCATACCACTATGGTTCTCACGCAACCATCGTCAAGGCGGGAACGATTGTCGGAGGGAACACGAGTTTCCATACCACTATGGTTCTCACGCAACCAGGGCCTCGATTCCAGTGCCGAGGACGTTGCAATCTGTTTCCATACCACTATGGTTCTCACGCAACTCAAGTAGCAAACCAAATCGTGTAATTGCCTATAATGTTTCCATACCACTATGGTTCTCACGCAACGGTTTGAGAGGAGGGATAGAACATGGATTGGAAAAGTTTCCATACCACTATGGTTCTCACGCAACCCACAAAACATAGGGAACTTTATCGAAAGTTTCATGTTTCCATACCACTATGGTTCTCACGCAACCAACTGCTTCCCCATCTATCAATCTCCACCTCCATTCCCGTTTCCATACCACTATGGTTCTCACGCAACGGAAGCTTCAAGTGAAGCTTCCTCGCCCCGGATCTGTTTCCATACCACTATGGTTCTCACGCAACCCTGCAAAAAATCCTGTACAGGAAGGAGGGGGTATGAGTTTCCATACCACTATGGTTCTCACGCAACAAGATACGATCAGGAATTCAAGGGCCTTGCGTTGTATTGTTTCCATACCACTATGGTTCTCACGCAACGATTAAGCTGAACATCGAGCTTATGAAGGCTCAGACGTTTCCATACCACTATGGTTCTCACGCAACGTAAAGAACGAAGCCGACGGCTTCCAGACTTCAATAGAGTTTCCATACCACTATGGTTCTCACGCAACCGGTTGACAGGTATAGCGGGGTTTATTAGTTATCATTGTTTCCATACCACTATGGTTCTCACGCAACTAAGTAAGAGTAATCATGAAACTTTACTGTTATCAATGTTTCCATACCACTATGGTTCTCACGCAACCGCTTTTATTACAAAGATATTATACAGGTTTTGGGGAGGCAGAATCAACCAACTGGGAAGATCTCGTAAGCGACATCGAATTTACATTTCGGCGATTCGCTTGGATTTGATTCTAGATGGACGCAGTGTGATGTGGAGGGAGAAGGCGTCGGTATCCTCTAAGGAAGAACGACCGTGAAGAATACCGGCGCGACACTCCCCAGCAGAAGCTTACAGAAGAAAAGCGCTCCCGATTTCGCTTTCAATCAAATGACCTATCCTCAGTCGAATCTGTGTAAACTGTATAATAATCATTCTAAATAGGCCTAGAAGTGTTATTAGGAAATGATTTCATAGGAAGATGGTATACGATCGATCCGACGAGGATTGGTAACGGAATTATTAACTCGGAAAAAGCTCTATGCAAGGACAACTCAATGCGATCAATGAAATAGGATAAATATACTCCTAAATTTGAGGTTCATAAAAATCGATTTTACGTAATGCGATCCGACAATAAGGATAACAAACTAAAATATATATCTTCGAATTCAAAAGACTTGTAGCCGTTTGATAAAATAGTTGGTCGTGTGTGTGAAATTGGGTATTTGAAATGATAATATTGCGAAGATATGAACCAAGATTGAGAAGGTGACTGCCGCTGAATAGCGGATCTTCAATACCCTCAAAAGCAAAAAGGCACACCGGCTTCGTTGACCAAGGTGTGCCCAGAAAAAGTCTTCAAGGAAAAGCCAATGTACGAATTGTTCAGATACTTATTCTTGCTTTTGTATAGTTCAAGGTAGCTTCGTGTTGCTCTGTTTTGATGTACCTTTTATATTCATCGTGATTTCTTAGTATCGTGGCTATTTTGAGGGGCTCTTCCCCGTGTCTTATATAGAATACTCTCACACCCTTGGCCGGAAACTTGTAGCACTGGGCATCACCAACATACTCATGAAGCTGATGCTCTGCTTCTGCCTCATTCCTGAGCATCTTTTTGATATATTCCAGATAGACTGGATCTTTGTCGATTACTTTCTGTGCTGAGTCGCTTAAGTAGATTTCAGGGTTCGAGACAGTGTATCTCCCCCAGAGAATTTTTCCAAAGTTCGAGAGATAGACAAGCCCATCTTCTTCAAGAAGTATTTGTGGGACAATTTTGGTGAAAAGCTCATTTCCAAATTCCTTCCTTGCTTCCTCGACAGGAACGCAGTCGTTATCGACTTTTTCGAAGAAAGAAGAATGTTTCTCCATTATCTCGAAGTCAAAGTTTATCGGGAAGGGAGGAAGCTCCAGCAAGTGAGGGGAGTTCTCGTAAAGGTAGAACACCCTGGAATCGAAAACTGCCGCAACGATTGTGGTGTACGGAATCAGTGATCTGTATCCTGAGGTGGCATTGAAGTAGTTGTCATATGACCATTGTTCGCCGTTATCAAATAGGCCAATAATTAGATCCACGTAATCTGCGATTCCCTTTTTGAAGGCCGTATTCGAATCGTCGGTCAAGCCTTCGACAACTCTTGTGATGACGTTGATTCCCCTGGATCTGTATAACTCAGTGAGAGCTTCCATGCATGCTTTAGATACATCAGTGTTGGTCGCTATGAAGATTAGCAAATCGTCTTTGTTTACGCCGAAGGTTCCGAGCCCGTTGATTTCTGGAGAGATCTTCTTAAGCTCGTCCTCGCTCATCTTTCTGAGATAGCTTACGATTGCTGAACTGCTGAGTTCACTGTCTGGGGAAGCATACATTTTCTTAAGGTTGAACCATATCGTTCCACCGACGTTTGTTATTACTCTTCTTTGTCTGCCCATGATTTGCTCTCCGGAAGCTCGACAACGTCACCTACGACATAAGGTTCTTTCTTCTGAGCGTCAATTCCTCTTCTGTCGACCGCGAATACTCTAGTGACATCGAGCATCTTAGATTCTAGAACCTCTGCAAATTCACCCGTTACGTATTGCAGGAAGGATGTTCCACCGGCGAGATTTACGGTTATTCTGGATCTGATGTCCACCGGGAAGTCCGAGCTCATTCTTCTCATGATGTCTTGAACCTCTTCAAATCCTGTGAATGGATCATTGAAGAGATAAGTGCTGATCTTCTCAATATCGAATCCGGCCTTCATGCATATCTCTGGAATGTTATCTTTACCTGCTTGCGAAGTTATGACTATTACTCTGTCAGGATTCAGCCTTTTAATGAGCGTGTACAGTACTCCCGGGGATGTGCCGAGAGGAGTAAGCAGTATTTTCTCTGTCAATGGTGTGACCTCCATTTTTATGGTTTTTATTGCGAATTGATTCAGGCCGGCACGGACGAACTCCTTGACTATGTCCTTCTTAACGCTATCTATGATTCTGATCAATGAATTCATGTCATTTTTGCTTTCTCTCTCTATATTGATACTCAGGCGGAGAGTGCCATCGGTGTTTCCAAATAGGCTCTTTTCCATGAAGAACCTTGGGTAAACGTAGTTCACCATATTGTGTTTTTCGAAGTGTGGAAACTGGACAGCCTTGAAAGAGATCTTTGACAGGAGCTTCAGCCAGTTTGGCATCGTGATCGTACCCTTGCATTCATCGATTCTCTTCCGAATCATTGGGTAGAGTGTATTCTTTTCTAGCTCACTTGCTTTGTTACTGATTGAGATTGCGAGATCTCTGTTCATTGACTTGTATTCAGAGGCTTCGAAGGACGCTCGCAGCTTGCCCACTTCACTCACGAGATCGGATACTTCATTCCTAATGAACGGTGAAATCTCCGTGTTGCTTTCGAGTTCCACAGCAAGCGCTTCGATCTCGGTTATTGTTCTCAAGACGCGTGTCTTGAAATAGTTTGGTTCTACGGTTCTGTCTGACTGAACATCCGTGCCGTCAATAAACTTTAGCCATCTCGCAGCCATTATCGTTAATTTCTGCCAGTTTTCGTCGGCGAAACTAGCCGCAACCACCTTATCGAGAGGTTCTGGTTCCATCGAAAGCATCCTCACAATATCCTTCAGCTTTCCGGGTTTTCCGGTAATGGGCATGTACTCTCTGTGGTATCTTGTCACCAGTTTCACGGCAGTCTTTATGTTGTCCCAAGTGTTTTTATTACATGAGTCTGTGTCAAATGAGTTTTGCTTATCATCGAATAGCCTAAATCTATCATCATCTTCCAGCATCTGATATGAGAGCTCATGATGAAGATCTCTTACTACGCATGGAAGACTATCTAGAGGCAATATGCGACCGTCTCCAAGTTCGTAGGTTAGTTTTGTGTGACCCAGATCATGAACATTCATCGCAATTGCCAACACGAAATAGAACTCGTTTCGCAGTTGCTTTGGGATACCGTTGAGAAAGTTTTCTTCGCCGATAGTATTTATGAGATTGACAGTAAATTCCATAAGCCTTTTACTATGGCGCTGAGAATGTTCAACGGTCTCGGGTATCTGATCGCCTATCCATTGCAGGGACCAGACTTCTCGAATCATTTTCCGGAGGTAGTTCTTGTAGTTTTCCGTACAACTGTAATCATTATCTAGAAGCTTCAAGAAGTCTTCGCCGTACCCGAAGGGAAGGCCTCTAGCTTTTCTATATTTGCTTTCAATGACGTTTAGCGGTAGAGAACTCGTAAGATAGTCTTCATTGCTGCTTGCGGTATACAGATTTCTGAAAGTCTCCGGGAGCGAGCAATACTCTGAGTATTTCAGATGATTTCTTTCGAAACTATGTGTTGTGTTCCTAATAAGAATAGAATTGAATGCAGCCAGCGCTTCGTCAATTGCTCCAAAATCCCAGCTTGCTGGAACGGGTGGGAATTTCGCAAGACTGACTTCTCCTTCGAAGATGTAGAAGAAGGGTAGATTGTTAAAAATACAGTATAGTGAAGCCATAATACCCGGATACTTTTGACCACCCGTAACGTCAATCAGAATTTCCTTGTTTGGGTATTCTTCTCGGATTCTGTCAAGGATATTCCAGATCTCAGTGAAGGCTCTTGAAAGACTCTCTATGTTATCACCTGTGTAATACATTGGCCTTTTGTGGACATCAATACCATACTTGCTGAAAGCATTTTCTGTAAGTGCCTTAAGAAAGCCATAGATTGCCGGTTCGTCTTCTCTCGAAAAACCTTCTGGCCTATCCGGAAATACAATGTACTCTACATCTGATATTGAATATCCCGTATTCAATATGTGCTGGATACTATCGGTCTCTGCGGCTAGGAAACGAATGTCATTGTAAGAGCACGGATTCTTCAGTACTTCGTTCAGATCACAACTAATTTCTTCATCGTCGTTGCGCTTTTTCTTAAATCTAAGTACCCTGTACTCTTTTTCTTTCCGAAATCCTTCGCGTTCGTATTCGTTTCTAAGGTTGCCAAGCTTGTTGAAGAAAGAATTACCCTGCAATGCCACAACGATTTGCTCCGGCTTTAGCCTGTTTTCGACATACTGGATGATTTTGAATGCGCTGCTCTCTTCGTGATGTTTGGCAAGTGTCTTGTTCTCATATTTCTTTGATTCTTCCTCTGTCAGACCAGTAAGATCTTTCAGAAATTTCCATGAGGCAGTCTCTTCAGAGATGACAGTCTTGTCTTCGTTCCCGTCGCTCATCTCGATCTCAACTAGATACTGGCAATCGCACTTCCATTTCTCGAGAAATTCATCCAGAATCACTTCTTTGATTCCTTTGTTCTTAGGTTCGAGGTAATGCCTTATCTTTACCACGAAGGGAAGTGTTTCCAGGTTCTTGAGATCTACTTCTGTTGGGTCGAGCGAATACTCTCTTTCGATTCTGTCTTTCGAATCCGAGGAACGCTTCTTATAAGTCTGAGTCCACACATGGCGCATTCCGGTCTTTTCCGGAACAATCTCTAGACGGACCCGTTCCTCTTCATTTTCTTCACGCATGATATACCACTGAATAATGCCTGTTTTTCTTTCTGCCTCTTCCTTAAAAGCAGCAATTGCCTTTTCGTGTGAAGTTCTGTCTAGCAGAAACTTCTCTTCTTTTTCAAGTTTTTCTGACATCAAGCGGCCTCCATTTTCTGAAAGAAACGGGGCGGGATTTCCGCCCCGTTAATAAATTCTACCAAGAAAGTAATTCTCAATGAAATCCCATCTCTGGCTGTCATCGAGCTTCATGGTGAAGAAATCGCGCATAATCTGCTCTTCCCTATCGATTCTTCTTCGGATATCTCTAGTTATCTCACAGTAGTAGTTCTTGAAGTTATTCAGAATGTAATTTCTGTCTGTGCATTTCAAGTGAACAGCGCAGCTTTCGCCACCGCTGAACTTGACGTTTGCCATTCCCAGGATGTCCAGAATGTTGAGTAGACTGGTAATTACTTCTGTGTGTTCGTCCTGACCGTTTAGATAGAGTCTGCAAATTCCTTCTTCACAGGGCTCAAGTAGCTCTTCGAGCTTGTTCAACCATCTGTCCTTTGTTATGTTGGGGATGTTCTGGACCGTATAGATGTAGTTCCCAATTTCTCCCCGACATTTGAACAGGCCTGTCTGAAATCTATCACCGTTATAAGAAACGAAGTTGTTCTTCACGATATTTCTTATCTTTATATCCAGATCCTGCACACCTGTGAGAAGAGATGCCGACTTCACCTTCGAAATGATCCCGTCGAAGAGGCTCTTCTCATCCATCTGCTTTCTTGCAGAATCTAGGGCAAACTCGCCCAGAATCTCAATGAATCTTGTGAGTTGCTGTTTTATACTGTCCATATCCTTGATAACTGACATCTCGACAGCAATTTTCGGGATTACCGGTTTTCCTAGAATCTTCGACGGAAATCTCATGAACTGCCAGACGAGCTTTCTAAGATTTCTGTCCCTATATAGCCTAGCCCAGAGGGCAGAGATATCTATCTTGTAAACGGCTCCAACGGATCTGATCTCCTCGTTATGGAAAAAGCCCTTTCTCGAATAGCCGGCAGATTCTCTAGATATTTCCGGGAAGGATTTCATGAGCTCTTCGGCGTCATCGTTGCTGGCGGTGAAGTAAAGATACTGATAGGTTTCTCCCTTTCTAATTAGAATCTGTTTCCCCGTCTTGTTTTCAAGGTCTTTCTGAATGAGGAAGATGGCGACTCTAGCCTTATCCCTTATTGTTTCCTCATTGTACTTGTCTTTTCCGGTAATGAGGAGATATCTGATGTCGTCCAGGGAGAGAACAATCTCTCCGTTCTTGCTCTGCCTTATCAGTGTACCGATGTGCTCCATTATGTGTCTCATCTTCCACTGTTCCGGAACGGATATTTTGGAGAGTTTCAGGCTATCTGAAAGGTCTTTCGTATGGAAGTGAGTTGAAGCCACTGAAGGCCTTCCATCTCTTCCTGCTCTGCCGATTTCCTGGACATAATCCGCCATGATAGAGGGAACACTGTGGTGAAAGACTTCATCTATATCTGGAATATCTACTCCCATCCCAAAAGCTTTGGTCGCGATTACCGTTCTGTAGATACCCTTCCTGAAGAGCTCCTGGGTGAGGCGACGTTCCTGGGTCTCGGTCGGTCCCGTATATCTGCCGACTTTGTTGCGGCACTCTTCGAGATCGGCTATGGCATTGTATATGTTGTGAGCCTGACCGACAAAGGGACAGTAGATAATGCTCTTCTTTCCCGACTCGACAAGGTCGATTGCATAATCAATACTGTCTGACAACTTTTGTGCCGTTCTGCAGTCTTTAGAATGTTGATTCAATTCGAAACTGTCGATCTTAAACTTGATATTGTCCCTTCGAACATTTGTCATGACAGTCTTTGGATTTTTCAGACAGAGAAGCTTGCTTATTTCAGATATTGTATTCAGTTCGCCTCCGGAGATGGCCGTGGCGGTAGTGGCCATCACCGGAAAGCTGAGCCTAGATCTAAGGAATCGAAGATCTTCTCCCAGATATCCATAGTCCACTCTGAAGGTCTTGCCCCAAGTTGTAACTAGATGAGCCTCATCTACTACAAGAAGACCGATAGACCTTTCACCGATAATTGAAGATAGAGAGTTTCCCACGAAGGTTTCAGGAGAAACATACAGAATGGTGATCTCTCCCTTTCTTACTCTTTGAGTGAGTTCACTTTTCTCGTCAAAACTCAGGTCTGAATTCAAAAAGGCAGCCCCGTTCTCAAAGTATCTTTCGATAAGCCCATTGACCTGATCTTCCATTAGAGCCTTCAGAGGAGTAATGACTACCGTGAGTCTATCCAGATCTCTCTTCAGAATCTTCGCAGTAAGCTGATAGATAAGGGACTTTCCAGACCCGGTCGAAGCAACAAAGAATAGATCGGAGGGGTCTTGCCTGTAGTTCTGATCGATCAGATATCTGATCAACTCTTCCTGGCTGACAAGATAATTGCCCGTTTTTCCATAGACTTCATACTCTTTGAATGAATCGAATCCAAAATGTTCCTTCAATTCATTCTTGAGATCTATGCTTCTCGCTTCTTCGCCGGGGCAGTATCCTGTAAAGTCTATTACTTCAACTTCTCTGCCAATAGCCCTAAGCATAGAGACTTCTCTATCCACTTCACTCAGCACACTTTCGGCTGGAGAACTCACAATAATTACTTCGTGATTAGAGTTACCGCTTAGAAGCGATATACCGGCTTCGGTAAGGAATGATTCCAGATTCTTATCGAGGCGGATGCCAGTGCATTTTCTACCCGCTGTGTGACTGAGAAGCTGATCGAGAGTGTTCGCTTCGATAGGAGTAATTCTTTCGAACAGAGAAATAGTCTCAGTCTCTGGGAAATCTTTGACAGAAATGAACTGTCCGTCGATATCTAGGAGAGGCATCAGTTCATCTGAGATATTCTCCCTTGTGCCGATTGAAACTCTCTCTCCACAATCAACAGCAACCACTTTTCCGAAGTAGCTTTCAAACAACGGAGCGTACTTCTTTATTACGACGTATAGCCATTCAGTGATTACAACCGGAGAGTCGTTGAAATGATCTGCTACTGAAAGAAGCCCTTTGAGCGATTTGATTGTCTGATACCATTCGAAATCGAGATTCATGTCATTCGAGATAGTTTTGAATTCACCTTCAGAAATGCACTTAAGCGTTTCTTTCTTTGCATTTTTCAGGACGACAGTCTTCGCGCCGAGAGTTGTAGCGTGTTTAACTCTTGAACTCAACAGTGTTTTCAATGGTTCGAATTCATTCAAATAATCACCTCCAGTTTTTTCATGCGGAGTTAAGTGAGCAGTTTTTTGAAGCGGGAAATAGAATCGAATAAAAAGCATGTATGAAGCGTTTCAGAAGAATTTACAGCGAAATAGAAATACGAATTAGCAGTGCGCTACCCCAAAGTATATAATCACACTTTTTTGGGAGGTGGATCCAAGGTGTTATTTGGAGAGTGCAAAAGGCTAGAAAATAGACCAGTTTTTATGAGGGGAGCTCCGAGTATAGATAACTGAAAGGCACTGAATCAATAAAGACGGAATTGCGACCTTCTTCAGACCTTGTTTACCTTCTGATTCATTCAATATTACGGACAATTCCGGTTAGCTTCCAAATGTGGTTTTCATACAATTTCAAGAGCAAGGCCTATTAATTTTTCTTTTTCCGAAACTTTTCTAATCAAATCCTCATCATTTGCCTTTTGAGCTATCTCAGCAGCATAAAAAAACTCTTCAATTTCAAAGAGGTAGGTGCTTAGGTCAGAATACATTTCATATTTACACATAAGCGTGATAGCCTTTTCGAGGTCACTTTCTTTACTTGATTCTTTATATTGTTTTAGGAGATTTTTCGCTCTCTCAGTTGCAGTGTTCAGTAACTCTCCGTAGTCAATACTTGTTCTTCCATATTCTATTAGTTCATTTATGGCGTCAACGAGATCCATCTCTACACTTGCCTTTCCGTGACCATCCAGTCTTGTGTCAGTCAAGAAGAGTGAGAAGATCTCTTCATCTGCTGGAGCCTCCTCTGTAAAGATAGTGAGGAGCATGTATTTTGCCCTGGTAATCGACGTGTAAAGTTTCTCGTGGAGAGTTTTGACTTCTATATTACCCATTTCATGAGGGTTGACCAATATTACGTTGCTGAATTCGAGGCCTTTTATCTCTGAGATCAAGAACGGATAGATTTGTCTGTCGTCACAGTCATCAAAACGGTCTTGAAATTCAAGTTTCATTTTCTGGTTCGGGAGGAGAACGGCTATCATCACCTTGTTTGAGTTATCAATACTATTCTTCAGGTTAAATACAAGACTATCTAGATTGGTCGATCTTGACACAATAGGCTTCTGATAAGGCAATACCGGTTCAGTCAGTGGGTCAGAATCCTTCGTAGCTATCCTGAACACCTTAGCCAGAAGGAAGATATCGCGGGTGTTCCTGTAAACCTCTTTGAGCGAGTAATCTTTTGCATTGTCGAAGTATCGAGTGATGAATTCCTTTCGCGATAAACGGCCTAGAACCTGCTGGTTGTAGTCACAAGCAATGATATAACTAGCTGGATTACAGCTGGCCAGATACTTCAGCTCGATTTCTGTTAAGTCCTGAGCTTCATCGACAAGAAGAAGATATTTGCTGAGGTCCCTGGGAGTCTGCAGAGCTCCCACCATAACTTCCCAGGGCAGCAACAGATCTTTGTGATCATGTGTCTTTAAATCTTCTGCCTTCTTCGATAGTTTTCGCAGAGTATTGTCGACAACATCTGCTAATCCTTCAAGTGGAGCATCTGTAAAGCCACACTTCTTTAGGAGATAAATGGTCTTATTTCTATCGTCATTATCAGTAGTACCTTCTAGATTCACAGTCTTCACAGAATAAAGCAACCTTGAGAAGGCCTCTATGAACTCATGTGAGCCTCTTTCTGGTAGATGACTTTTCAGAATAGGCTCGAACTCCCTGCTAATAGGTATTTCCTTGATAAGTGAACCCAAGTTATGAAACGATTTTGCAAGGCCAGGAACAAGATCCTGAATGGTTGTGAATTCAGTCGGTATTTTGCTTTCACATTTTGTTCTGTTGTAGTGACTCTCCCATTGCTTCAAAAGGTTTTTGCTGCATGAAACATACATAGCATTGCTTATGCTGTCTTCACTGCTAGTAATAGTAGGGTCTTCCCTAAACATGGCTCTAAAAAGCAAAAGGGATTTTCCGGTGCCTGCGGGTCCTTCGATGATGTAGTTTGAACCCTTACTGAAGGAGTCCCGAATTATTGCCTTTTGAGTGGGCGACAACTCATATTTGATTTCGCGGAGGTTCTCCAGTAGTTCATCTATCGATTGAGAAGGATCGAATCTAAACATACGGATAGGAATCGAAGAATGACTTGCGAAGATTTTGAAATTATCTCCGTTTTCAAGCTTGAGTTCAACCAGCTTCTCACGAAGCTTTTCCTCAAAGAAACGTAAATGACGCCCTTTCCTGAAAGCATTATTTGCCTTCTTGTATGATTTGTCGTGTTCATCCACAAAATAAAGAATTGATGTGGATCTTTCCTTGTCAACAATGAACTGCGCTCTATTGCCACTTTGATGTCTGTATGCATAGTAAGTGTACATGTCTTCACTATAAAGAAACTCAACTTTACCGTCCTTAACTGGGCCTTCGCCTGTGTCTATGTGCCTCCAGAAGTCTTCCCACAAATTCTTCAAGTTGATTCCTAGCTGGTTTGCTCTTTCAACAGCGGTTTCAACACTGAAGAATCTTGCCGTTTTCACCATAGAAATGCAACCGCCAGATTCGCTGCCAATGAAACAAGGCAGATAAGCGCCCATAACTTGCTTCTATGAGAATGTTTATCGCTCTTCGAAAGCTGAGCTTGAATCGTTTCTTCACTCGCCCTCTTTTTACACTCCAGTTCTAAAGTTTCTTTAGAGAGCTTCTCAAAGAATTCTTTAACTTTATTGTTAATCGCTTCTTCTGCCTGGTTGAACTCCTGCTCAAAGTTCTGCTGAGCGATTTTTAAATTCTTATTTTCTGAATCCAGAGCCAATAGCAAGTTGTTCATGCTGGCAAGTCTATCTCCAATACTCTTATCAAAATCTCTGACCTGATTAAGGTGGTTTTCAAATGACTTAAGATCGAATCCTCTGGTTTTCGAGATTATTGAAATTAGTTTCTCAAGAGATTCTGTATCCGATGAATTGAAGAAGAGTCGAAGCTCTTGCCGTACTTTATTGAAAGAATCTCTGCAACTAATTACATCAGACTCGAACTCCTCAAGGAGTTTCTTCTGATTATCAACGTTTGAAAGCTCTTTTCTGAGTGAAACCATGGCCTCTTGTAAATCTTTGACATTAGCTTCAGCCTTGAGAGCCTCCGAATCAATCTCACTAAGCTCTGTACGGATATCACCAACTCTTTTGATGATGTCCTTCGATTCTTTTTTTGTCTCACTGAGGAGATCCTTCATTTTCAAATACTCTTCCCTAAATCCCTCATAAAAGGCTTTTGCTTCCTTCAAGTTCTGCATTAGTTTTGTTTCGGCCACTAACTTCACCTCCTTCAGTTATCGATACTAAGAAAACAGCGGCTTTCGCCGCTGTCAATTACCTAGCTTCTTTCTCAACTTCTCGAAGGGATTGTAAGTAGCTGGACCACTAACTGGCCTATTAGGGGCGTTCCCTCTTCTATTACCACTTTGCTTAGTTGCTTTACCATTATTAGATCCATCTGAATGAGTGAAGGCCTTAGCCGATTCCAGATACTTCAATTCCCTCGACAGGTATCCAAGAAAGCTAGGGATATCTTCACTCGAAAGCTTACCGGTTTTAGACAACTCTTTGATCTTGTCAATAATTGTGCCAAGATTATCTCCTGAACCATCAGTTCTCATTTTTCTATATTGATTCAGGTCCAGTTTCTTTGCTTCATCAAATCCGAATTTCTTTGAGATCTCCAAAAGTATTTTGGCTGACCTGGATAGATCTGCTTTGTTAGCTCTAAAAAGCATATTTGCAGTTTCGGCTGCAAGTTCAATTAACGATGTACTATCCCTCTTCAAGCTGCAACACCTTCTTTGAGTCATCAATGATTTTGTCAAGATTTGCGACTATATCACTATCTCCTGTGATACTTTGAAGATAGACATCGGCACATTCATCAACGAGTTTTGTGAGCTCTTCTCCAGAAATTGGAATTTCGCTCACAGCACTTATCTTCAAGAAGTTTTCTGGTCTTAAGGTCACACTTCCAAAGCCTATGTTCTTGCCTCTTCCTAGCTTTACTGAAAAGCGCTTTCGTGATACTCCCATTGCAACTAACAAGAGACCGAATTCCTTCCTGGTAAGTCCTTTCACAGTTACTTCGAATTGAAAACTGCTGCCGGGTTCTATCACTTCGTAGTTTGAGGTTTTCTGACCGGTTTCTGATAGAGTATGGGAGTAAATTTTGCCCGTATTTGGCAGAGTTGCTTTTCCCTTCCATTGAGAAGGACCGGAAACAACAGTTGTTTTCAAGCTACGTTCGTTAACAAGAACGTCGTCGAACTGGACTCTACCGAGTTTTCCAAGTGTTCCAAACATTGAACAGACAATACAAAGTCTATCGCTGCATGAAGCTGTTCCGCTTCCAGCACATGAATTAGAAAGGAACTCCGCGTACGTACGTAAAGCCCCTTTGAGCGACGCCCCAGGAATCAGTACTCTTGTCCCTTCTCTCGACAATACATTAGTGATTTTTCCCTCTTTCATCAAGAGATCTCCCTGAGTGAAGCAAGTATATGATTTTGTGACCGCTCCAATTCTCAAGATACCATTAAGTCGATCAGAGCAAAATGAGTCAATGTGAGAAAACTCTTGGGAACTGATGTGAGCACTAAGCTTGGGAATCTTCAGTCTTAAATATCCTTTTGGAGAGTCATTATAATCTGTCATCAGGTTCCTCCTCTACTCTGATATACCTCATACCACCAGGCATCGAAAGGTCTCTGACAAACTTTATTACGGGATTAGAAAATGGTATCTTTTTCCTGATACCGGCATTAAGAAAAACAATCCCTTGATTGCTGTTCTTTTCATCGCTGATGTAGATATCTCCGTAGAACCACACAAAATCTAGATGCTCATTGAAAGCTCTGAAGTAGAAATTGTAGTCGAAACTATCATGCAGTTTATTGAACAGCTCTACACTTTCATCGGGGGTCATTTTGTCAAGATGAAGAGCCCTGTAGTCGTTAAAGATCACATAGAACAAGTCTTCTGTGCTTTTTAATCTTTCGAGATACTCAAGTCTATCATTCAACTGTCTCACCACGCTCTTGAAAGAGTGGAGTTGACGTCTGCTTCAAATTTCTCCAAGGCCTCGCCTGAGAACTCAAAGCTGTATGGTGGAAATGTGTCCGAAGAATGGAACACACTCATAGGGTCGTCGATGAATCCTCTAGCTGAATCAAATGAGGAGAAGACTATTTTATCCCTCAGTTTTGATAGGCATGATATCTTTTCAATCGTTAGGTGAACATGGCCAAAGCCTCTTGATTTCTGCCCACCAGCTTTTTGATAACCATGATTAATATGTGCAAAAGTTTTTAACAGCAGAGCGAGCTGCCACTTTTCTGGATTCTTAAGGAATATGCTTCCAAAAAATTGGCCGCCGGAGAGACACTCAATGTCATAAAGTGCTCTATTTGCTACCGAACCTGACTTCCTGTCAATCTTTATTCCATGTCTGATATTTAAGTACTTCTCGATGTCGGTAACCGCTTTCATTTTTTCTTCTCGAGTATTCTCCGGCTTGTAAGGAAAGAGGTCATCGAATCTGACGATCGATCCAACTGCAGTTGAGCCGAACATTTTGCATGAATAACAGGAATTCCGGTATCTTAGCAGACCATCATTCTCTCTTTCAAGAGTACCCCTGTTGATTTCCTTCTTCCCACAGTCAGCACCCCTTTGATGAGAGAAGCCGCATACTTCTTTTGACAGCGCCTTTAATATGCTTTCTATATGGCTTCTGAAAACTCCCTTCATTGAACTTCCGGGAACATAAATAGAGTAACCGTAAGGTGTGTTAATCCTTACGAACGGATTGTCAGGAGCTGTCGGATCTGGTGAATCTCCGCCAGCTCGTATTACAAACGCTGTTTTTGGCTCGAGTGAATAGTCGATCTTTATATGGCTCCTAAGTTCTCCAAAGAGTGTACTCATACTATAACCTCCGCTATATGGTTTCTAGCAGCGATTCTCATATTTTCGATCTCAGGATCTGAAAGTCTGACTGCGCCGCCTTCTTTCAAAATACTCTCTTTGTCAATCTTGTGTATGTTGAAAGACAGCTTCACTCTTCCAAGACCAGCTGACTTTTTTCCGCCAAGTCTGATAAATCCCTCATTCATAAGATCGATGATCATCAATACATATCCAACCTGATAATCATCAACGTTCTCGAGCAATATCTCTCCGGCGAAAACCGTTCCAGGATTCACAACTTCAAAATCGTACTTCCTACCACCTGCAGCATTTTCAGTATCTCTTCTTATCATCACTCCATCTCTGATTGACGTAAAACTCTCGCCTGGCTCACCCTTCCTTATGGCGTCACTTATGTAAATGTGAGAAGAAATCGACTGTGAACCGAAGAGGGAGCATACTTCGCAACTCTGTTCAATATCTTTGTACAATTTCTCGTTTGAGGAATCTTTTGAGCTATAACTGCACGTTGAATTTGTGCTGTCACAAACATAGAGACCTCTCATTCGTAGTATCGCTTCCAAGTTTGACCTAAAGACCCCTTTAAGAGATGCTCCGGGAATCACTGCATTTCCATCGGGCATTCGCATTATTGCGTTATCTGAATCGAGGGGTGAGATTGATTGATTACCAACTCCAATATGAAGAGGAGTGATGAGCTCTATTTGTATGTCTAGAGTATATCGATTGATAAAAGTATCAAAGAATCTCATCTTCTCCCTCCCCTTTCAGCGGCAACAAACTTCGCAAACCTTGCCATGTAACCGAAGTAATATGAAATGGCTTCGAGAGTTTCTTCTTTAGCAAACTCCTTTATCTTTTCTACCTCTTTCATGAGTCCTTTTCTGAAAGGAAAAGTGTCCCTTCCAATCTGGTACTTCAGGTAGTTTTCAAATTCCTCGACGCAAGATGACTGCTTTGCGATTTCGCAAAACTTACGAAGCTGCGTATCAGTATCAGTTCTGGACCCACCGCTCTGATAATATTCCTCTGCCATAGTAACCAGCTTTCTCTTTTGATCAGCACTGATCATATCTATTCCTCCTTCACTTATAGATAACGAACTGACCGTATCCAGACCCGGTGAACTTTCCCAAACCTTTTATATATAGCTCCTCAACAGTCTCAACGGATTCTTCAACTGACAAATCGGTGTCGTAGATAAGAACCGTTCCTGCAGAAACGACATTTTGGAAAGGTTTAAGATTGTTGGAGGCTGAAGACCATCCCGAGGTATGAGAAGTCTTCAATAGGCTCAATGTGAGTTTGAACTCATTACCAAGCAGCATCTCTATATTCTCGCCTTTCCGAAGTATGAGATCCGAGGTTAGCAGAATCGGAACATACGTACGATCTTTTCCCGAAACAGCTATCTGAATACTGTCATTGAAACTTCTTATTTCTGCTGACAAATCGATAGTATATTTTTTGATTTCTACAACTCTTACAAGTCCAAATCCTCTGGTCTTTGAATTGCCAATGTATAGCCAATCTTCATTAAGCATACTCAGAAGAGATTCCGACTCGGATCTGAAGAGTCCCGACATTTTATTATGGAAATACGTATTGTAAGTTCTCAGGGATCCGTCCTTTGCACTTCGTAACTTACTGTCAAGCGACACCTGAGTTGACGTATCACCTTTTCCTGAATCAAAAACACCAGTTCCTAGGACATACCATTTTCCGGCCCGGTCGAGTCTCTTACCGTTTCTAGCGTTTTTTACCGACAATTTCTTGCCTCTACTATTCTCAATGCTGGATATTAGTATAGTCCTCAGTTGATCGAATATTTCGTCAGAGTCTTCAGAATACTTCGCCCTAAGAATCGAGTCCGGGGAGGGATATGCAATAGCATCGTCTATCATTGGATAAAGGTTGGGAAACTTCACCCTTTCTAGTAGAAATATCTCTTTAAAATCCTTGGTGTCTTTCGACAATCGTGCCGCATATGCTCCTCTAAGTGTAGATCCCGGGATGTATTTGGCAGAGTTATACAGGTAAGACTTAGTTTTTTCCGAGGTGACCAGAAAAGGCTCCATTGGTTCGCATATTATCTGTGCTACTCTTGCTTGGGGAATATTCTTTATGCTGCTTTTCTCCACTTTGCCAGTTAGTCTGATGTCTATGAAACCGTAGCCGGCCGACTTCTTTGAACCGAGTTTCTTTGTGAGAGAGAGTAAGAGTAAAAGAATCCTCTCCTCGCTAGAAGTCAAGGGTGAAACGGTAAATACTTTTCCCTGGAACTTCACTCCAGTATTCACAGCACGTACCTTAAACAGCTTCTTTTGGCACACTGTCCTTGTCTTCCTATCCATAGAAATATGGGTGCGCTCAATAAAAAGGTTTGAATCACCTGGAGTCTTAACCGATAATTCAGTGAAGATGAGCTTTCCCTGATTTTCAGAATCACCAAAAAGAGAATTGATTTCATTTACGTATTCGCTTAGCATAGGCGAGACTTCTCTCAATGCTCCCTTAATGGCTGAACCTGGTATTATCGGAAGGTTTTTCTTCATTGCAATGTCCTTTGACCAGACATCGCTTCCCGAGCTTGAGCCAATAAGAAGAGGCGATTTGGTCTCGACTTCGATGTTGTATATCACGCTCTCACCCCATTCTGTAATGACATCGCTTTACTGAGTTCCATTAAAGTCAACACTTTACTTTCAATCTCTTCTTCTGAAGTGTCACCTATTAGGAAATACTTGTTTATCATTTCTACGATATTCATTTCTAAGTCGTGAGATTTTTCTCCATGAGCGTAGAAATATCTCATGTTCAGTTTCGCAACCAAAGGATCATCTGCCATGCACGAAATTATCTTCTGAAGGAGGTTTGAAAACTTCTTGGGATCATCTATTCTTATGATTCGAAGAATCTCCTCAAACTCACTCATCGGAAATCCTTTTCCCAAAGTCTCCTTTACCCTGTGACTAACACCAGGAGCTGTGAAAAAATGCTCCTGGATAGGATTGAGAGAATTTTGAAGCAGCATTCTGAATGCAACATAATTCCCCGGATTAGAGTAATTAGCCTTGTATGCAGCTTTTTTGGCTGATTTTAGCAATTCCTCAACTACTTCAAAAACGAATTTTACAGGAAGCTTCTTAGGAACGAGTGCCATTCCACAGCAGAAACCTATTCCGAGTTCTTTGAAACCCTTTTCGATATTCTTGGTAAGAGTTTTGTATACTGCGAATAGCTTTGCTGCAGGTACGAAGAGGAGTAAATCGTCTCCTCCGATTATTGGAGTCGAATAAGTGCCTTCTAACTTGTTTTCTACAATTGCTTTTTTCAGCGATTCTGAAACACATCGTTCAATTGCCTGGCTCTTCTCTCTATAATCTCTTTCGTCACGGATCTTCGAGTAAAGATTTCCCAAATTATTGCCATCGATATAAATGACGCCGAACAGGTTATTTTGCGATTCAGGATCCTCAGTCACATCGATATCGTTTATAGAAACTGCCATCTTTCTATTCTTGATCAATTCATTAGCAAGGTCTCTCTTTTCTTTGCATACCGGGCAAATATAATGGACCTCATCGTAAGATTCAATTAATTTTATCTGTGCGGCTTCTCTTGAACAGAACTCACATCTTTGTATTTCTTCTGTCAGAAGAAAGCTTTTGAATATCTCTTCGTTTCTTCTTTCTCTAAGTTTTGCAGATAGCCACTCAAAAAGATCAGAGAATTCTCCTGTACCCGTTAAGTCCTTAAGATCTTCTATCGGTGTTCCATTCCCGCGTTTCTTAAGACCATATATTAACTCATAAGGCTCAAGATTGACTCGCGACACAATCAACTTAGCTCCGGGGACATTCTTTGAGAAACTCTCGTTCAGCCAATCGGTAATGATTTTGCTATCCTCTACACTGCATATAAGTAACCCAGTTCCACCTGCGGCAATAACTACATGCGAACCCAATTTCTCGAGTTCCTCTGTTGCAAGACTATCGAATCTGCTCAAAGCATTGCTTGCACCAAACATCCCTCTGAAATCCGATGTAGAGAAGATGTACCTTTTTATTGAGGGAACATCGTACGAAAGAACACAGATTTTGGGAAGCGATTCATCTCTGTTATCCAGCCTCCTCCTAAGTTCTTCGTCCGTAGATCCTGTGCATTTTGCGAGTATTCTAATCACCGCTTCTTTGTCAAACAAACTCAAATTCATATCCCTCCAATCTAAGAGAGTCTTCAGAGCAAATATCTGTTGATAACTTCAACCGCTTTTTCTAGTTCATATGGATTTCTAGCTGTCGTTCGAATTTCCATGTACAATGTTCCGCCTCTAGTACTGTATCTTGCCTTAATGATTTCGCCGAACTGCTTGCAGACGAATTCATTTCTGTCGAATCTTTGGCTCGAGCCCCTCACCAATACTTCTTCGATGAATGGAATGGATAGCAGCTTGTCTATGAATGATTGATTGTCCGAAATCATCTTGTTTGAATGGGCTTCTTTGTAGCTCTTCTTTAGTCTGTTCTCGATCGGTACAGTGCTATCCTTAAGACTCGCTTCAACATCCAGCTTTCCAAGACTTAGTCTGCAAGCTTGGACAAAAACCTCGCCCATCGGACTCAGCGAAAGCATATGGCCTGCTGAGTCTTGCTCACGGTCTATAAGAAGTTTGATTTCTGCAGGAAGCGTACTGAAGTTGATCCCGTAATCGTACTCTCTTTCCAGATCTTTCTCGTTTATGACGGAATTCATTTCCAGAGTGTCGAGAAGGCCTTTGTTCTCTAGCCAAAGCTCAACATCCAGAGACAGAGGCATTGGTGGCAGCTTTATAACGCCATCAAATGTCTCGAAGCGGTAATAAACTGGGATCTTAACCCCCATCCCGAAAGCTAGAGAGAGCGCGATCTGAGCCTTGTATCCTCCTGTAGCGTTGATAAGTAGATTATCCATGTGATGTTTGTATATCTCGGCAATTCTCTTCACTAGATTACGTAAGCCTTTGTTCTGGAAATCGTCTGGCCTTGAGTCATCAAGATCGGATATTGCATTTACGGAGACATTTTTGAAGCTCATATCTTTCGAGCAATCAAAGAATAATTTGAGAGCGCCACCGATCTTCTTGCCTTCTTCGGTATCCGAGGTAAGGAAATATAAGTAGTCTCTCGAAGACAAAACTGACTGAGAAAGTATGGACGCTAGAGAGTTAATCTCAGCTCCAAACTCGCGATTCCCGATCGGGTCATTCAAGTTAAGGAGACGATCAGCAATTCCACTCGAAGTCATATTGCACAGTTTTCTCAAGCTTGCTCCGACTGTGCAGATAATCGTGTTTATGATGGTTTCCCCCTGTCTTCCCTCAAAGTGCAATCCCCTATAAAAGCCGAAGTCAGAATGGAAATTAAATTCCTTATGAACGAATTATATCAGTTACTTTGTGGATATCCAAAGGTCATTCTAGCTATTCTCATAGAATTTGCGTTTCTTTGGCCTTGTCAAGGCCAATAATTTCCTTCTTGTAATCATTTGACAGGCTCGAGCTGAATATTATAACTGAGTCCTCTTGCGTGTTCATGAGTCTTTTCAGTCCAGACTTCACTTTCTTAAGCTCTGCGTAAGTCAACTCTCCCTCAAAGACGGAATTCTGGATCCAGTTCAGGTAACGGCGGAGATACTTCAGCACCTTTGCTACTCTCTTCTCGTTCACATCATACACAAGTATTATCCACATTTAGCCCCCATGAGTAATAGATCCTGGTAGAAAGACCTCCATTCAATTCGGACTATTTTGAGTAAGAAGTGAAGTAGGTATTGTCCCTTCCATGAGTTGAGAACTATCATAGGATTGTCCAGGAGCATATGTTTAAAGCCATATTCTTGCAATACTGGACTTTTTACATACTAAAAATCTTGTCCGTGATCTTCTTCGCGATTACTGTGTTTCCGTTATCCATCTCTCTGCTCGTTGTTGCGGTAGCTTTGACTGTTAGAAATAACGCACATGCACCTGCTACAATGACAGCACAGGTATGTACTGCAGAGCGGATATTTTTGCACTTCTCTTCAAATGAGAGTTTGACCGACATACTTTCACCACCTTTCTCCTATAAGTTGACTATTCCAAGTTTCATAATCACACTTTTTGTGTAGATTTGCTTTTTGGCAATCGCGTTTCATTCTTCCGACGCTTCTATCTCCTTATCTGTGAGGCTGTGTTTAACTGACGTGGCTTCAAGTCATGTGGGTACACAAGGAATGAGCTGGGATAGTTTAAGATCATTCTCCTTTGCTTTTTGCATTTGTTGCGACCCGCTTTTTCTTAAGAGTTTTGAGCTGAGAAGACTTCTTTTTCCATGAATTGAAAGAGTTTATTGCTTCGAATCTCGAGTCTGAAAAAAGAAATCAAGAATCACGTTTGAGCACTAAATTGTCTATTAAGCTCTTTAATAAATGCTTTTAGCCATTTCTAGATGCAAGTGAAGACTTTCTAACGCGAAAAAATCAACGCGCAAGTCGTACGCAACCAATGTGCAATCCATACGCACTTTCAACCCACTATGCTGATTGCACATAATTCCCTTCCGAAAAGGGATAGCATTAATTAAACTGAAGTTCCCGAACTAGATAAAGGAG
>NZ_JFHJ01000034.1:0-10898 GCF_003666285.1 Mesotoga sp. HF07.pep.5.2.highcov
TTTTTTTCGGAGCCATTTCCCGTTCCATTAGTGCACACAAGGCACGCATCCCTCAACGACTCCCTTGAAAGTGTTTCAATCCGATCACAGTTTTTCGCGGGTCTTCTCTTTGCATCCCCGAAAGGTCTAACCGTCTTTCGCCCTTCAAGTACGTCAACAATAAAGTCAGAAGGAACTGGACCGGCGATCTTTAGATCACTGTAAATCAAAGTAAAGGGGAAAAATAAGGGAAGATCGGAAATAGTTCCCAAGAGATCGAATTTTACAAAATTCAAGCCGAGAGAGTCGGCAGCTATTCTTGCCTGTTCAAGAGCCAGTGAATTTCAGGGGCACTGGTCTCCAAAATAGTGAGCTCTGATCTCTTTGCAAGACATGGAAGATCTTCTCTAT
Organism: Mesotoga sp. HF07.pep.5.2.highcov; assembly: GCF_003666285.1. Taxonomy (NCBI): domain Bacteria; kingdom Thermotogati; phylum Thermotogota; class Thermotogae; order Kosmotogales; family Kosmotogaceae; genus Mesotoga; species Mesotoga sp. HF07.pep.5.2.highcov. The sequence goes on from NZ_JFHJ01000034.1 coordinate 391, forward strand.
TTCTTTATGAGCGAGTAGACAGTATCCCGGATCATCTCTTCTCTGAAAACGTAGAAGCCTGCGTTTTTAAGCCATTGATCGTACCAACTCTTCAAGGGTCTGAAATTGTAGTTCCCGTCGTCATCTATATACTCGCCAATGACGACGGGAAGGCCGCTTTTCTTAAGAGTCTCGCATCTCTTTTTTGACTCTTTTTCATTGCCTATACCGGTTACCAGGAGTCCTACACCGCTGGTCTTAACGGATCGAGAGATCCTTAGAAGCGTTTTTGACCATAATTCGGGGTGGAGGTTTTGAAGTATTCCTGAGGCGACAAACCCCTCAAAGATACCGAGAAAATTAAAGTCTGAAAACCCAATGTTCATGACTCGGATTCCCTGCGTCTGTTTTATAGCCTTACTGCAGGAAACGCCCACAACTCTCAGTTTCATTTCTCTCAACAAGGGCCAGAAGTCCTGTGCATGACAGCCAAAATCGGCGATAATGTTCGACTCTTCAAGAAAGCCAGTCATCCTAAGAATAAAGTCCTGCAGTTGCGACTTGTCTATTTCTAAACCGGTACAGGTTTGCTCAAGTACATCATTTCTATATCTTTCAAGCCATTCTCGTCTTTGCAATCTACTCACCTACTATATTGAGATTGTATCCAAGCAGGGAAGATTATCAAACAAAAGTCTTGACTCTAATTGTCAGAAATGGTAATTTATCTTCACCTCTTCAGTCTTCGACTCTCCAAAGCCATAGGTTATTTCTGCTACAAAAGTTGGTGATGCGTCTCTATCGGCCTCATAATAGACAGTTTTTGCTAATTCCTGCGAATTGCCTAACGGTAGAAAGAGAGTCTCTCTCGTATCCTGTCCTTCGACAACCTTTATTGCCACTTCAGAAATTCTAAGCTCTTCATCTCTGCAATAGTGCGTGTAGAGATCAAATGAGTAGTGGATCTTGTCCGTTTCAAGAAGCCAGGCATGTCCAAGCAGTTGATAGCGCTGAACGTTGTAAAGATCGTGAGGAATGGCAAATTCGTTGCTCAATGTCTCTTTGTTTCCATCTATAACTCTAACCTGACCGTGATATGTTTCACCAGGCAAGAGCTCGATCATGGCAGTAAAGACACCGTTCTCTGATTTGAGCTCATAAGAACGAACCTCTGCATCTTCATCGATTATATTGAGAAACAACTGACTTCCTTCAGTGAATTCAGAAAGAGTAACTGAGGCCTTGAGTGCTACTTTTTCAAGAGTTGTCGAAGATCTGGTGAAGTGAACCGATTTGACAACATCACCGGATTGCTCGATTCGGTTTCGAATATCGGATACAACTGTATCGAGAGAGGCAACTCTCGATTTGAGAGTGAAAAGGTCGGTGCGAACTGTCGAAATCTCTTCCAAGAGTTTGTTTGATGTAATAACTGTTGTTGCGAGATTAACGATTGCAGCCGCCGAAATCAATACAACCAATAACCATGCGATGCCCTTACTCATAACACCATCTCCTACTAAGTATTCACCCCGGCAATTTGAATAATATCACGACTTTCGTCTTAGCTCAAACACAATGGGATTCGATGCAATATAATTTACTAAAAGGGGGTCCGAAGATGATTGCTGAGAATGTGAAAAGGCTGAGAAGTGAAATACCTGATTATGTTACAATTGTAGCTGCATCGAAAACGAGAACCGCTTCAGAAATTTTGGAGATTCTGGAAAGTGGCTTGAAAGATGTCGGTGAGAACTACGTTCAGGAGGCAGAAGGAAAGTTCGAAGCCATAGGCAACAAAGCTAGATGGCATTGTATTGGGCACTTACAGAGAAACAAAGTGAAGAGGGCCATAGAGATATTCGATATAATTCAGACCATAGATTCATTCAAGCTCGCAGAGGAGATAGACAAGAGATGTTCATACCTTAGTAAGAAGATGCCGGTCATGGTCGAAGTTAACAGCGGCAAGGAGGAGAACAAGGCCGGTGTCTTGCCGGAAAATGTTCTACAGCTGATAACCGAAATCTCACCGCTCAAGAATATTGCGGTGGTCGGTCTAATGACTATGGGGCCTTTCACAGAGGATCCTGAAGAGATAAGACCTAGTTTGAGGCTTACGAGAAGACTTTTCGAAGAGATCTCAAAAGAGAAGATCGAAGGAGTCGAGATGAAGTACCTGTCGATGGGAATGTCCAATTCCTACGAGGTAGCGATCGAAGAGGGTTCAAATATGGTTAGACTGGGAACGATTATCTTCGGAGAGCGACAATAATGATTCTGGCCAGCTGATCTCGGTTGCGATAGGGAGTCAACGGGGTCAATCTTTCGCGGGATTTCTTTCGAGATTCAGAGGTTCAATGCCTAGAAAGATTAGATGCGAACAAAGGGCTTCACAAAGTCTTCAGCCTATGAAGATCAAGTGCTGCTGGCATTTGAGAGAAGTTCAAGTCCTATCCTCATTCTCTTCGTGTCGACTTCCAGGACCCTTACCTTCACAATCTGGCCCACGCTCAGTACCTCGAGAGGGTCTCTAACCCTTCTTCCCATCTTGCTCTTGTGAATAAGCCCATCCTGCTTGACCCCTATGTCAACAAAGGCTCCGAAATCTACGACATTTCGAACAGTCCCCTCCAGTTCCATCCCCGTGGACAGGTCTTCCATTGAAAGGACATCCGTTCTAAGGATCGGTTTTTCGAGTTCCTCCCTGGGGTCCAAACCCGGCTTTTTCAGCATGCCTACAACTTCTCTCACGGTTATCGGATTGAATCCCTTATCCTTAGAAAAAGCGTCGAGATCGATCCCGTCGAGTTTTGCCGAGACTTCTTCTTTTCTCGTGAACAACTCCTCAGGGTTGAAGCCAGCGCTCTTGAGGATAGCCCTGGCAATCTCATAACTTTCGGGATGAACGGAAGTCCCATCGAGAGCCTCTGATCCATTGATGATTCTACAGAAACCGGCCGCCTGCTCGAAGGCCTTTGGGCCTAGACCGGAGACCTTCAGCAGTTCCTTTCTGTTCCTGAACCCTCCGTTTTCCGCCCTGTGTTTTACAATGTTCAAGGCCGCTCTTGAGTTCAATCCAGATATGTATTTGAGTAAATGTTCCGATGCGGTGTTTAGACTGACGCCTACTAGATTCACAACGGATTCGACCTCTCTGTCGAGCGTCTTCTTCAATTCCGACTGATTTACATCGTGCTGGTACATGCCGACACCAATAGCCTCCGGAGGGATTTTCACGTATTCGGCCATTGGGTCCTGAACCCTCCGCGCAATCGAGATCGCTCCTCTTGTTGTTACGTCTTCGTTCGGGAACTCCTCAATCGCAACTTTTGAGGCCGAGTAGACCGAAGCGCCCGACTCCGTTACAATCATATATTTGACCGGAAGTTTGTGCTCCTTTATCAGTCTGCTTACAAAGGCCTCTGTTTCCCTGGAACCTGTACCGTTGCCGATAGATATGAGTTCAACCTCTAAGGTTTTTATGGCCTGAACCACTTTCATCGAAGAGTTTATGTAGTCGTTCTGAGGTGGGGTCGGATATATCACATCATGATAGAGAAGAGAGCCGTCCTTTCCAATTACCGCCACTTTGCATCCTGTCCTGTAACCCGGGTCGATACCCATTACGACTTTTTCCCCGAGAGGAGGCTGGAGGAAGAGATCCCTGAGATTTCTGGCGAAAACATGGATCGCCCTTCCCTCAGCCTCTTCTCTTATCATGTTTCTCACTTCTCGTTCAATAGAAGGCATGAGCAATCTAGAGTAAGAATCCGACGAAGCCTCTACCAGTTCTTCATAGTAAGCAAGATACTCTTTCCACCCTATCGAGTCTCTCAGAGAAGGCAGAATATCGAAGGGTAACTCCAGCTTCAACGAGAGAATCTCCTCCCGTTCTCCCCTGAAAAGAGCCATAATCTGGTGAGCGGCCAGCTTAGAGATCGGTTGAGAAAAATCGTAGTAGTCCCTGTAAACCTCGCGCTCGTCCTGCTTATCTGAATGAGAGCTTCTGATTGTCCCTTTTTCCTTAAGTTGATTTCTCAGCCTTTCCCTCACGGATATCTCCAGGGAGAACTCTTCGGCGAGAATATCCCTGGCTCCTTCTAGAGCCTCTTCTATCTGAAATATCTCCTGTTCGGTATTGACAAAAGTAACGATAAAGGTTTCGTCCTTGATCCTTGATGTCTTCAGGAAATCTGCCAGCGGTTGTAGCCCCTTTTCCCTCGCTTTGTCCGCTCTGGTTTTCTTCTTCGATTTGAAGGGAAGGTATAAGTCCTCAACCAGCTGAAGGTTTTTTGCATCATTGATGGCGGCTTTCAGTTCCTCAGTGAGTTTGCCCTTTTCTTCTATGATTCTGAGAACTTCTTCTTTTCTGGAACGAAGCTTCTTTGCATATTCAAGTGCATCGGAGATTTCTCTTAACTGTATCTCGTTCAATTCACCGGTCTTTTCCTTTCTGTATCTGGCAATGAATGGTATAGTCTTTCCTTCTTCCAGCAATTCAACGGCACTTTCCACTTTCCATCTCGGTAGAGAGAGCGAGTTAGCAATGTCTGTTACAATTTCATTCATCCGATGTGACCTCCAGAACCGTCTTTATGGTCTCTATCGGGAAGGAACCGTAAGCCGTTTCGTTTGAGAGAACCACTCCCGCGAATCCTCGCCTTTGAATGTCCTTTAGATGACAAAGCTCACTCCTGGTGGCGAAGGGTGCATCTACCATGTGTTCAAGAACTTCACCAGCCATGAGCACAGGTTTGTAGAGTTTACGGAGATTATCCGAGAAGAATGTATAGAAATCTACGAGGCCTCTCGCCCCTAGTTGGGCTCCGAGGTCACCTCTACAGAACCAGATCTCGTCACTTGAAGCCGAGATCTCCTCTATTCTGGAAAACGGCAGCTCTCTTTCGATCTTGGAAGCTACTTCTCTTCCGGAGAGTTCCTTCAGTTCGATTACCTCGCTTGGACTGGAAACAAAGGAGAGCGCATATCTAACGAAGCCGTACTTCCTTGTGGCAAGCACGATGTCAGAATCTCTCGAGGAGAGTTCTATCTGGTTTATCGGATGGGGAGAGATATTCATACCTTTGGCCGGTCGAATAACGCCGCCTCTCAGAACCATAGCTCTTGCAAAATCTGCCTCGAGTTTGAGTACCTGCAGTTCAATCCTGCCGTCTTCTATTGAGACCCTCATTCCGGGAGAGAGGTATGAAAGGGTTCTGGGATCAACCGCTATGCTTCTTAGTTGAGAGGACTGGCAGCCAAGAACAACCTGTTCACCAGCCTTCACTTCCATTATCGGCTGACTTCTGGACAGCCGAAGCTTGGCACCCTGTAGATCGATATACAGAGGAAGAGCACAGTTATCCTCGTAGTAAGAGATGAATTTTTGAAGCTCTTCAAGAGAAACGTGAGAGGAATTGAAACGTATGGCCGATGCTCCCGACATTTCAATCGACTTGAGAAGTCTACGTTCATTTATTGTAGCAACGATTGAAAACTCTCCCATCTAGATCACCTCTAAAGAGATTATATCAGCAACGGGATTTGAGAACTCAGCGTTTTCAAAACGATGAAACATCTCGTTTCCAGCCAGTATGTGAATTGATGTTTATTTAGTCGATTACTCTGCGGAAAGAAGTCGGGAAAGAAAGGATTTTCATGCTCGGTTGCAGCTATATTAGGCCCTCGTCTATACATTCCTCAAGAGCCTTGACGGCTTTGGAATCGTACAGCAAGCCGGCTTTGGACTTGAGCTCTTGAAGGGCTTCATTGCAGCTCATCGCCTCTCTATACGGTCTCTTTGAAGTCATGGCGTCAAATGAATCTGCAACGGCGACGATTCTAGCCTCCAGAGATAATTCGCTCCCCTTCAGCCCATCGGGATAGCCCGACCCGTCAAGTCGCTCGTGATGATGCCTTATTATGTCCTGGGTCTCTTCAAGGAAGTTCCCCTTAACCATCTCGCAACCAGTAACTGGATGAAGCTTGATTATCTCGAACTCCTCCTTACTCAATCGAGAGGGTTTCTTCAATATCGAATCGTCTATTTCAATCTTTCCGATGTCATGGAACAAAGCTCCCATCGCAATAACTTCCTGTTTCTCTGAAGGAACGCCAAGTTTTCTTGCAATTGCCAGAGAAACATCTCTCACTCTCTTTCCGTGGCCATGAGTGTATGAGTCTTTAATCTCCACTTTGGAAAGAATATCCTTCATTACCGCCATATTATTGCTTATGTATTTGAACAGCGGTCTTGAAGATACATGAAGCAACCTAACGTCCGTCTGGGGCTTTAGTTCGACAGGAGACTTGAGATTGTGGGCATAAAAGTAGTCTCCGGGTCCTAAATTGACTTCTTTTTCGGAGTAATTGCACGAAATGGTTCCCTCTATGATGTAGTAGAATTCGAGCAGGTCCCCGCCCGAAAATGTATCCAGGAACGTTACAACTCCGGAGCGCAATTCATACATCGAAATCTCTACGCCATCGCCGTGAGCCAGCAGAGAGAGCGAAGAATTCTTCTGGGCAACCGTTTCGATGGTTTCGCTTGACTTGCAAACTTTGAAACCTTCCATCTCTTCCCCCAAAAATAAAGCCTATAGAATACGTTAATGCTCAAATACAGTGTATCACATATACTCTGAAGGTTTTAGCTAATCAGAAATGCCGTAGATGACTACGGCATTTCTGGCACGATTAGTTTATTTGGCCCTTCTAGTCGTCGATTATCAGAATGGGATCGACCATGAAGATCTTGTAACCGAGTTTTACCGGCACATAGTAACAAATAGCATTGTAACCGATCTCTTCGATTTTCTCAATGGCACTTTGTGAAATGCGTAGAGCCGTGTTCACGAGATCGTTCCCCAGATCGTCGATCAGATTCTCATAGGCCTCCAGAGAAAGACCGGTTTCTTCAAAACGCTCTGTAAAGCACTCTGCTTTCTCTATGGCGGTCTCAATTAGCGATTCGATCCGCTCGTTTGCCGATTCCGCTATCTCCTTCGCTACGTCCAATGAAGAACCGATTAGAGACGATGCAGACGACACAACGAAGAGGAGTACTAATAGATAAGCAAGAATTCTTCTCATACAAATCTCCTCCTTTTTCTTTCGAATGTATCAATCATATCATATAATCTATTGATTTCAAATAAAGATCTTTGCTTCATTAAAGAAAACTACCTTTGATTTGTTTCGCTCTGTAAGGCCTTTGCTGTGCTATTCTGTAGTTGTTGTATTTTCGTGTAATAATAGCGAGGTGATGCTTTGACTAGATATGTCGATCTTACAAGAGTAATCGAAGACAATCAGCCGGTCTATCCAGGTGATGATCAGACGAGGCTCCACAGGTCGAGAGCCTTGAGCGAAGATGGATACAACAACCACAGACTTGAAATAAGTATGCACTCGGGAACCCATATAGACGGTCCCATGCATCTCACCCAATCAAATCTCTATGTAGATCAGATCGAGATCGATAGACTTATAGGCAAGGGAGTTCTCCTAGATGTGAGGGGCGAAACAGAGATAACAATTAAGCCGCAATATGAAGAAGCGATCTCCGAAGACTCGGTTGTTCTTTTCTGGACTGGAAGGGATTCCCTGTTTGGTAGCGAGGACTATTTCTTGAAGAACCCATACCTGACTTCCGATCTGGCCGAATTTCTGGTAAAGCGTAAAACGAGAATGGTTGGTTTCGACTCATCTTCTCCGGATCGATACCCTTACGATATCCACAGAATTCTTTTCCGTGGAGGCTGCTTCATCGCAGAGAATCTTACCGGTCTTGAAAACCTGTCGAATTCGAAAGAACTGGAAATCTTCGCGATTCCGTTGAAGATCCATGCTGATTCCTCTATAGCCCGAATCTTTGCCGCGGTCAAACAGGGAGGAGACCCTTGAGGATTCGGACAGTCGGCAGAAGGGGAGTGTTGTTTACCTTTCAAGACGAAGATTCACCGATGGGTGGGGAAACATCCGTCTATTTGATAGAAGGCGGAGATCGCTTTTATTTGTGTGACACGTTTCTAGGAAGTCGGTTTATGAACGTTGTTAAGGATCGAATTAAAGAAAGCCCCAGAAAGGATCTCGTAATCTTCAACTCACATTCTGACTACGACCACGTCTGGGGAAACGGAGCGTTCGACGGGTGCGAAATCGTCGCTCATGAACTTGCAAGAAGAAGAATGGAAGAAAGATGGGAGTACGATTTCGAAAATCTGGAAAGATTTCGAGACGGAGATGTTTTGAAGAGACTTCCCAATGTCACCTTCAGCTATAGGTTAGTCTTTGAAGATGACGAAATAGAGTTTCGTTATTTGCCGGGGCACACTCTCTGTTCTTCTGTATGCATCGACAGAAGAGATTCGGTGATCTTCGTAGGAGATCTTGTGGAAGATCCTTTACCACTAACTCTCTGGAGCGATCTGGTAACCTTCACGGAGAGTTTGAAGACTGTACTTAAGATGTCGTGTCAGACCGTAATTTCTGGACACTCTGGAATCGTCGCTGAGAGTCTTATAAGAAGGAATCTGGAGTATCTGAAATCTCTTTTCCTTGGTGAAGAAATAGATGTTGAAGAAGGCGAAGAGACACATTCATTCAACACAAAGTATCTCGAGTTTCTGCATTATGAAGACAAAGCAAGAGAAATTCTTGGCGAGAGGTTTGACTTCGTGCAGTTCAAGAGAGAGTTTTGGCAGATGCTCGGAGTGGAAAGGGAATCTCTAAAATTTGAATCGAGATTGATCCGACAGACTCCTTCTGAAAGACTTGAAGAGATCTGGCCGCAATTTGAAGAGCAGTTGAAGAACAGGAAGGATTAGAAATGAAAGAGAGTAGAAAACTGAGTGCCATATGAATTCGATGGAGGTGAGAGGATGTTTTGATTTGCGATTATTCCTTTGATTATAGGCATCACGGTGGTTGTGGGACTGATTATGTACTTCACGATTGCAAGGTGAAACGAGAGACAGAGGTTCATAAGCCAACATAGATCTTATTTTCCTTATCTCGGTCAAGTGAAATTTCTTTTTGATTAATTGGCATAAAATGTTATTTTCGGGCATCATTGCTCTTCCATCTTAAACTGCTGCCCCTCAAACGTAAGAAACGATTGAAGGGCAGCCGTCGGCTTCTTCTACGGGTTCATCTCCTTCCCTAGATAAAGCTGCTGAAGATGCAAAATAGTAGAATTGGGGATCTCAGCTTTCCTCTCCTTCTCTGTAGAATCCTCTCGCCTCCATGCTTTCTTTTTTCAGTGAATCTCTTTGAATGTTTCTTCAACAGTAGGTTCGTACATCTCGTCTATCGGTTCTTCAGAAAAGACCGATCCGCCAAAAGTATTAGTGAGACTAAGAGAAAGCTGATAATACCTTCTTTCTTCTCAGTAATCTCCTCCTCGGGCCAATTAGGTCTCTTATCGGTTCGATCGCTTTATGCAACGACGATTTGCTAAGAGGTTTTTTTACTATCGCAACGAGAGTATAAACCCCGAAATAGGAACTGAAGGGCTACGTTTGCTTCTAAGTTAATGAGAATACTTCGGAAAGACCGCGCAAACAAGATTCGTTGGCTTTCCGTTCCTTCCATGCCCGTCAAATGGACTCGATTAGTGTACTATGATAGCAGGTAGTCTCTGAAATGGCGGTTTTTCTTGAGATTAAGAAGTTCCGAGGAAAGAGCGAGGGTCGATGGGGAAGATGAAGATCCCTTAGCTTTTCATAGATCTTTCGATTCCTTCAATAATTGCAATGTTGAGAAATTCTTTCTACAATTCTGTCGATACTTTCTTCATTGGGTGGATAGGAACAAGCTCCGTAGGCTCAGTTTCATTTGCCTTTCCAATATTCAATCTTACAGGTGCCGTTGGCCTGACATACGGTGTAGGAGCCGCTTCAAATGTTTCGCGTCAACTGAACGCCGGAGATAAGAAGCAAGCCGATTAGGCGGCATCCACGGCTCTCTTCACAAGTTTTGCAACGGGAACTGCCTTCACCGTACCTGGACTGATATTCCTGGACCCTCTTCTTACCGCTTTCGGGCCTACCGAGACTATTATGGAGTACACGAGAGAATACACAAAGATGATCATTATGGGGTCGATATTTACCATGATGAACATGACCATGAACAATCTCGTAAGAGTGGAGGGCAACGCCCAGAAATTCATGGTTGCTATGGTCTCTGGAGTCCTTCTCAATGTTGCGCTCTTTCCTGTTTTCATCTTCGGATGTGGAATGAGTATCGTGGGAGCGGCCGTTGCGTCAGTCATCTCTCAGTCTGTTTCGACGATGATCATTCTCGAGTACTACATAAGAAAGAAGAGTAGCACGAATCTATCTATAAGACTGTACAGTCTCTCTCTCTTCAGATATACTCTGAAATCTTCAAAATCCGTCTTTCGACACTCCTGAGGCAATCTCTGTCAAGTTTCGCACCGCACTTCTGAATCACGCTGCCGGAAACTACGAGGATCATGTCGTTTCGGCCGTCGAAACAACAATGGGGGTTCTCATGTTGGG
>NZ_JFHJ01000519.1:0-22748 GCF_003666285.1 Mesotoga sp. HF07.pep.5.2.highcov
AAGGCTCTTCTTAGATTGGTTGGCATTGAAGAGTATGAAGAACACATGGGCGGGCCGGTAAAGATTGAAGTCGAATTTGACGTTGGCGAAGTTGTAAGGATAAACTCTGGCCCATTTGAAGATTTCGTTGGAAAGGTGACGGATCTAGATCCGGACAGACAGGAACTTAAAGTTGTTGTCAGCATATTTGGAAGAGAAACACCGGTTATTCTCAGTTTATCTGAGGTAGAAAAGATTGTTTGATTTTTGAAAGAGTGGGAGGGCTAAGCCCGTTGACCACAAGGAGGTAGGCAAATATGGCTAAGAAAGTGATAGCCCAAATTAAGCTCCAGCTTGAAGCGGGAAAGGCTACACCGGCACCTCCTGTTGGACCGGCTCTCGGTCAGCATGGAGTGAATATTATGGGTTTCTGTAAGCAGTTCAATGCGGAAACATCCGACAAGGCCGGTATGGTGCTTCCAGTAATTATCTCTGTCTACGCAGACAGATCCTTCAGTTTCATCCTCAAGACCCCGCCAGCAAGCTTCTTGCTACTCAGGGCTGCGGGTATTCAGAAAGGCTCGGGAGTCCCCAACCGAGACAAAGTAGGTAAGATTAGCCGTGCTCAGCTTGAGGAAATTGCTAAGATTAAGATGCCCGATCTCAATGCCAGAACAGTCGATGCCGCTGCAAAGATAATTGCAGGTACAGCCCGTAATATGGGCATCGAAATAATAGGTTGAGGGGGGATCTGAATGCCGGTTAGATCAAAGAGGTACATTCAGGCAAGAAAGTCCGTTGATAGAAACGTCAGTTATTCAGTGGACGAGAGCATAGATTTACTGAAAAACTTTCCTCCGACGAAATTCGACGAGACAGTCGAGATGCACTTGAAGTTGGGCATCGACCCCGCAAAGTCTGATCAGCAGGTCAGGGGAACGATTTCATTGCCAAATGGCACTGGAAAAGACGTCAGGGTTTTGGTCTTCGCCAGGGGGGAACAGGCTGAGACTGCAAAACGGTGTGGTGCGGATTTTGTAGGATCAGATGATCTTGTTCAGCAGATTCAAGGTGGTTGGACTGATTTTGATGTTGCAATAGCAACTCCGGACATGATGAGAGATATTGGAAAACTTGGAAAAATCCTAGGACCACGCGGACTAATGCCGTCACCCAAGGCTGGAACTGTGACCGCTGATGTTGAAGATGCCGTTAAGGGTTTCAAAGCGGGAAGATTAGAAGTGAAGAACGACAAGACTGGAAATCTTCATCTTCCCATAGGGAAGAAGTCTTTTGACAAGGAAAAACTGCGCGAGAACTTCGTCTCTGCACTCAATCAGATTATGAAGATGAAACCGGCTGGTTCCAAGGGGAGATTTGTGCAGAGGGTATTCCTGACCACAACGATGGGTGCAGGTATAAAAGTCGATTTTGCAAGAGAAACCGAGAAATAACTAGAGTCTAAACTGAGATATATTTTCAATGCCAGAGACAGTAGGTATTTAAGAGCGCAAGCCACCTACCGAGGCGTGTAGAAGATCTACCCTTCTGCGGCCTCGTTTTGGGGCCGCTTTTCTGAAAGGAGGTGCGAAAGTGCTAACAAGAGAGAGAAAAGAAGAAATCGTCGAGAGTCTTACAAAAGCTTACAAGGATTCATCATTGATTCTATTCGCGGACTATAAAGGCATGAAAGTAGAGAACATAACTACTTTTAGAGACAAGCTCTATGAAAACTACAAAGAGAGAGCTCAGTTCACGATAAAAAAGAATACGCTGGTAAGACTCGCTCTTAACAAGGCCGGATTCGAAGAAAGCGAATGGAAGGATTCGATAAGCGGTACAACGGCAGTTCTAACTGTTGAGGATGTAGATCCTATCGCGGCCCTAAAGATAATCACCGACTTCAATAAGAATAACAAGACTCTTCCGCTAATAAAGGCTGGATATCTTGAAGGAAGATTCTTCACAGGTGACCGGGCTTCAGACCTCGCAAAGCTGCCGTCCCGAGAGCAGTTGATCGCCATGGTCGTAGGCGGATTTGCTGCCCCAATTACCGGTTTTGTCTATACTCTGAATGGAGTGCTAACAAAGTTCCTGTATGCTTTGAATGCGATAAAGGATAAAAAAGCTGAATGATTCACGCGGAGGTGTGGTAAGATGACAAAGGAAGAACTTATAAGCGCAATAAAAGAAATGACAGTAGCAGAACTTTCAGATCTTGTTAAAGCCCTTGAAGAGGAATTTGGAGTGAGCGCGGCGGCTCCAGTTGCAGTTGCGGCAGCTCCTGCAAATGGCGGGGCGGCAGCAGAGGAAGAAGAAGAGCAGACAGAATTCAAGGTAGTTTTGAAGTCTTTTGGTGCAAAGAAGATCGATGTTATCAAGGTAGTAAGATCAATAACTGGACTCGGACTCAAGGAGGCCAAGGATCTTGTGGAAAAGGCTGGAACGCCGGAGGGTGTTGTAAAGGAAAACCTTCCAAAGGCGGAGGCAGAAGAACTGAAGAAGCAACTCGAAGAAGCTGGCGCCGAAGTCGAACTGAAGTAATTGAGCAATTGTCTGGTTACATATTGTCTGTATAATAAATATACCCACATCAGGGAGACGCTCTGATGTGGGTTTGGTGTGCTCAAACATACGAGAGGTGATCTAATGAGAAAGGCCAATTTTGGCAAACGTGAGCGGTGGGTCTTTGGAAGAGTGTATGAACCTCTTGAAATCCCGAATCTCATTGAGATCCAGACTCGTTCCTTCGAGTGGTTTATCGATGAAGGTCTTCTGAGTGTTCTGAAGAAGTATTCCCCCATCAAGTCGCAGATCCAGCGTTCGGACCTTAAGAAGGGCGAGAAAGGCTTCTCTCTGGATTTTGTAGCAACCAGAATCGGTGAGGCAAAGCATTCCATTCAGGAGTGCAAAGACAAGGGTCTCACTTATTCGGTTCCACTTTATGTAACGGTAAGAATCACTGATCTCTACACTGGAGAGATCAAAGAGGAAGAGGCCTTCTTTGGATACTTGCCTTATATGACTGATAACGCCTCTTTCATAATCAACGGTGCAGAAAGGGTAATTGTTAATCAGCTTGTAAGGTCTCCAGGCGTTTATTTCGTGGATGAGCCTACAAAGGCAGTTTCTGGTTCTTTGCCAATCTATGTAGCTCACTTCCTTCCCGTTAAGGGAGCTTGGTTCGAAATTCTCTTGAATCCTAACAAGCAGATCATGCAAGCGAGGATTGACAGAAGAAGGAAACTAAACTTCTTCGTATTTTTGAAAGCCCTGGGTTATGAAAACGACCTTGACCTTCTGAGGCTTTTCGAAAATGAATACGACGGGTCTGACGAAGATGAATTGCTCGCAAACGTGGGGAGTATGATCCTGGAGGACATAAAGACGCCTGGTGGTGATTTGATTGCAGAAAAAGGGACGCTGCTAACCGAAGAGATTATTGCCAGAGCAATTGAAGCAGATGTGAAGACCATAAAGATGCCGCTTCCAATTGCAATGAAAACGTTCAATGCTTTGCAGAAGACATACGGCGAAGGTATGACTGAGGACGATGCTTATATAGAACTCTTCAGAAAACTGAGGCCTGGCGAAATTCCAAGAATAAATGCCGCAAAGAGCTACATTGCCAATTTGTATTTCAGCCCTGATCGCTTCGACTTTTCCGATGTAGGAAGGTACAAGGTAAACAGCAGGTTGAAAAAGGTCTACCAGGACTATCTAAAGGAAGTTGAAGGAAAGAAAGTCTCAAAAGATACAGATTACTCAGAAGAATCCTCCATTCTCACTGTACTTGATGTCGTTCTCGCGGCAAGACATCTGACCGAGATTGAAAGCAGGCCGGAGTTGCTTGACACCAAGGACCATCTTGGAAACAAGCGTGTGAGGACAGTGGGCGAGCTCATGGAAACTGAGTTTGAGAAGGCTTTCATAAAAATACATAAGCTTCTGGAAGAGAAGCTCACAATATACACGTCGTTTGACAAGATTTCTGTTCAGAGTCTTGTTAACGTAAGAACTTTAATGACTACGCTTCATCAGTTCTTTGCGACAAGTCAGCTTTCTCAGTTCATGGACCAGGTTAATCCTCTTGCCGAACTGACTAACAAGAGGAGACTGTCTGCCATTGGACCTGGTGGACTTAAGAGAGAACACGCAAGATTCGAGGTTCGTGACGTCCATCACTCGCACTACGGGAGAATGTGTCCAATAGAAACCCCCGAAGGTGCCAATATCGGATTGATGACTTCAATGGCGACCTTTGCAAAGATAGATAAGTACGGTTTCCTTTTGACTCCGTACAGAAAGGTTCAGAAGGGAGCCGTTACTAACGATATTGTATATTTAGCCGCAGATGAAGAAGAGCGTTACAATATCGCTCATTCCACTGTAGATATGGACGAAAAGGGTAATATCCTCGATGAAAATGTTGAGATTAGATATGCAGGTGAAGTGAGATATGTTAACAGGGAGGAAGTCGATTACATGTCGGTTTCGCCCAAGCAGATAGTCTCTATCTCGACATCTTTGATACCCTTCCTTGAAAATGACGACGCAAACAGAGCCTCATGGGGTCTAACATGCAGAGGCAGGCCGTGCCTGTTGTCAAGGCCGAGGCGCCAATTGTAGGAACCGGTGTGGAAGGAGTTGCAGCGAGAGACTCGGGATACGTGGTTCTTTCTAAGCACAGAGGAAAGGTGGTTAGTGTAGACGGAAGAAGAATAATCGTCCAGAGAATAGATGAAAAGGGCAAGCCAGAACTCGACGATAGAGGGAAACCTATAGAAGACGTATATACGTTGCACAAGTTCGTAAGAACAAATCAAGACACGGCAGTAAACCAGAGACCAATAGTTTCCGTTGGCGAGATCGTCCAGACAGGAACTCCGATTGCCGACGGCCCATCAACTGAAATGGGAGAACTTGCTCTTGGAAAGAATGTGCTTGTGGCTTTCATGCCCTGGGAAGGATACAATTTCGAAGATGCTATTCTTGTCAATCAGGAGCTATTGGAAGACGACACCTTTACAACCATACATGTCGAAATGTACGAAACAATTGCCAGAGACACTCAGCTTGGTCCAGAAGAGATTACTGCAGACATCCCGAACGTCTCCAAGGAATCGCTGAAAAACCTTGATGAGAGCGGCATAGTTAGGGTCGGAGCTTATGTGACTTCTCAAGACATTCTAGTTGGCAAAGTCACTCCCAAAGGCGAGTCTGAAACCACTCCCGAGGAAAAGATAATCAGATCAGTCTTCGGTGACAGAGGAAGGGACGTCAAGGATTCATCCCTAAAACTTCCTCATGGCGTCGAAGGTAGAGTAATAGATGTAAAGGTATTCGAAAAGGAAGAGGTATCTGAACTGGGTTCCGGCATTAACAAGCTTGTGAAGGTTTTCGTCGGCATCAGAAAGCCACTCGATGTGGGAGATAAACTTGCCGGTAGACACGGCAATAAGGGTGTCGTTTCGAATATTATCCCGAAGGAGGACATGCCATTCCTTCCAGACGGGACGCCAATTCAGCTTGTTCTGTCACCTCTGGGAGTTCCATCAAGAATGAACGTTGGTCAGGTTCTGGAAACCCACTTAGGATGGCTTGGAAAGCTCACTAATCGTTATTTTGCAACTCCAATATTTGATGGAGCTACTGAAGAAGAAATCATGACCGAACTCTACGAAGCGAGAAAGAAGTTTGGCCTTGAGGACGGAGACAGTGAGGATCTGAAGACCGGTAAAGTCACTCTGAGAGATGGACGAAGCGGCAATCCTTTCGACTATCCTATTGTTGTGGGAGTCATGTACATGCTTAAACTTGTTCACATAGCAAAGGATAAGATACATGCCAGATCTACCGGGCCTTACTCGCTCATTCATCAGCAACCCCTTGGCGGGAAAGCTCACTTCGGAGGGCAGAGGTTTGGAGAGATGGAAGTCTGGGCGCTCGAAGCTTATGGAGCAGCTCACACTCTGAACGAAATGCTGACAATTAAGTCGGACGACATCAAGGGAAGAAACGATGTCTACAAAGCGATACTTAAAGGGATAAACATCCCGGAACCCGGGATTCCCGAGAGTTTCAAGGTCCTTATTAAAGAGCTACAGGGACTTTCACTCGACGTTAAGGTTTTCGATCAAAACAATGTCGAGCTGGATGTGGACAAATTATGAGAATCAATAGAAGGGAGCTACCCCTCAAGGAGGGAAGCAGATGCCAGTAAGCACATACAAAAGAAAGGTCAACAAACTGGAAATCGATATCGCCTCACCGGAACGAATTAGGAGCTGGTCAAGCGGGGAAGTGAAAAAACCCGAGACGATAAACTATCGTACCTTCAAACCGGAGAGGGACGGGCTTTTCTGCGAGAAGATCTTTGGACCGACGAAAGACTACGAGTGCACATGTGGCAAGTACAAGGGTAAGAAGTACGAGGGTACCGTATGTGAACGCTGCAGCGTCAGAGTCGAATCTAAAGAAGCACGCAGAAGAAGAATGGGCCACATTGAGTTGGCCGCTCCTGTGACACATGTTTGGTACTTGAAGAGTGCACCCAGTGTTCTTTCTTCGCTTCTGAACATTCCTGCGAAGGATCTCGAGAACATCATCTATTATGGATCGAAGAGGGTAATCGAAAGGCTGTATGTAGTTACCGACCCGAAGGATACCGACTTTTTTCCAGGTATGACGATGTACCAGACGGAGTACGAGATATACACAAAGAAGCTCAGCTTCGAAGTCGAGCAGGGTTACAAGGTGAAGGCTCCCCACGGACCGGTTACAACGGATATCGACGGGAAAGTCAGGATAGAAAGACTTGACAGCAGTACCGAGCGAGAGCTCAACTGGGTAGTCGTTACAAACGAAACGGGAATAGAAAAAAAGTACCCTGTCTTCGAAGGCTCACTCATATACGTCCAGAATGACGATGAAGTCCATAAGGGTGATACTCTTGCCGACAGATTCCTTTTTGAAGATGAAGTCCTTTCGGCAACGGAGTACAAGATCTTCGATGAGTACTATCCCGGGAAATTCGAAGTGGAAACGGATACAGAGAGCGATAGGCCAATAGTCATAATCACTGAGATTGATCCCACTGTTTCTGAGGAGACTGGGAGAAGTATCGGTGAAGTCCTCATAGAAAATGAATATGAGGCCTACAAAGAGCTCTATCCTGGAAAGGTAACCTGTG
Organism: Mesotoga sp. HF07.pep.5.2.highcov; assembly: GCF_003666285.1. Taxonomy (NCBI): domain Bacteria; kingdom Thermotogati; phylum Thermotogota; class Thermotogae; order Kosmotogales; family Kosmotogaceae; genus Mesotoga; species Mesotoga sp. HF07.pep.5.2.highcov. The sequence goes on from NZ_JFHJ01000519.1 coordinate 7,172, forward strand.
ATTACGGAGCTGCTGCGATTAAGAAGTTGCTGCAGAGTATCGATCTGGAAGAGCTTCAGGTAGCTATAGAACATGAGCTGAAGACCATCCCCAAAAGCAGTGCGAGAGCTCTGAAGCTTCTCAGAAGGCTTAAATACGTCAAAGACTTCATAGCTTCAAGCAACAAACCCGAGTGGATGGTTATGGATGTCGTCCCGGTAATCCCGCCGGACCTACGTCCTATGATTCAAATAGAGGGCGGAAGGTTTGCCACCACCGACCTCAACGACCTTTACAGAAGGGTCATTAACAGGAACAATCGGCTTGCGAAGCTACTGCAGATAGGTGCTCCCGACATAATAATCAGAAATGAAAAGAGGATGCTTCAGGAAGCAGTCGACTCCCTCATATACAACGGCAGGGTGGGGAAGGCCGTATCCGACAAATCTGGACGTCCACTGAAATCGCTCACCGATCTGGTGAAGGGTAAAAAGGGACGATTCAGAAGAAATCTGCTTGGAAAGCGAGTAGATTACTCAGGTAGAGCGGTTATCGTCGTCGGACCCGATCTGAAGATCCACGAGTGCGGAATTCCCAAGAGAGTGGCTATGGAGCTATTTAAACCTTTTGTTCTTTCGAAGCTTCTCCATGGAAGTGAATCGAGCAAGACAGCGAGAAAGCTAAAGAAAACAATCATAGAAAAGGAAATGCCGGAAGCCTGGGAAGTCCTTGAAGATGTGATAAAGGGACATCCTGTCCTTCTTAATAGAGCACCGACTCTTCACCGGATATCTATTCAGGCATTCACACCCAGACTGGTTGAAGGAAACGCTATTCAGCTTCATCCGCTTGTCTGTGCGCCATTCAACGCAGACTTTGACGGAGACCAGATGGCCGTCCACGTTCCACTATCGGCCGCAGCGCAGGCAGAAGCAAAGTTTCTCATGCTCAGCAGATACAACGTGATTTCCCCTGCCAGTGGGAAGCCTATTTCGATGCCCGGTAAGGACATAATCGTTGGCGTTTACTATCTCACGACAGTTGACCACGAATATGAAAAGAAAGAAAAAGAGATCATGGATTACGATGCAAGACTCCGTGAAGATGAGGAAATTTCCGAAGTAGAAGCAAAAAGAAAAGTGAGAGAAAAGGCTCTCGAATGGGTCGATTGGAAGTTCTCATCTGCTGGAGAGGCTCTACTGGCATACGACTCTGAATATATCTCTCTCCACGATCCCATTCTAGTACAACTCGATCCCTCCTCAGGAGAACTGACGCTGACAACGGTTGGAAGGATAATCTTCAATACAATAGTACCCGAAAAACTTAGGGACTACATGAAAAAGTTCAACAAGAAAGCCATAAAGAAGTTGATCTACGACTGTTTCCACGAATATGGAATCGATAGAACGGCAGACCTTCTGGACGATATGATGTCGCTCGGGTTCCATTATGCAACCACTTCCGGTCTCACAATATCCATTAACGATATAGTTGTGTATCCTCAGAAAGACAAGATTATAGAGGCTGCGCAGGAGAGGGTAGATCAGATTGAGAACCTGTATAAGTCGGGATTCCTAACTGAAGAAGGAAGAACCGAAGAGATAATTAGAATCTGGTCGGATACCACTCAGGAGATAATGGAAAAGACATACACGGAGTTCGAGAAGTATCCATTCAATCCGATTTACATGATGGTCGACTCAGGAGCCAGAGGCAACATTGACCAGCTCAAACAGCTGGCCGGCATGCGAGGTCTTATGGCCGATCCATCCGGGAAGACTATTGAAGTGCCAATAAAGTCGAATTTTAGAGACGGTCTTACCGAGCTCGAGTTCTTCACTTCTACTCATGGCGCTAGAAAGGGTTCTGCCGATACGGCTCTCAGGACCTCTTTTGCAGGTTACCTTACTAGAAGGCTGGTAGATGTTTCGCAAACGATTACTGTTACAACGCCCAACTGCGGGACTCATGAGGGAATTGAGGCAGTAGAACTCATGGCCGACGGGGTAACGATCGAGAAACTGGAAGAATTCCTCTTCGGAAGAGTTCTTGCAGCCGATGTCATCAACCCGTTGACAGGAAAAGTCCTTAAAAACGAGAAAACGGGAAAGGAATACTTCCGAGATACGATGATCAGAGATGAAGATGCAGCATTCCTCTCTGGTTATAAGGCAAAGGTTGAAGTGGCGCGTGAAGAGGTTCTAAGCATCGCGAAGGTAACGAGGCTGATTAACTACACAGAGCTTGATGAAGATATTAAGATTAATGACAAGGAATACAAGAAAGGAACCCATATCGGCAGTGACCTTCTGCATCAGCTTAAGAACTCAGAGATTGAGGAGATAAAGGTAGTCGCATTTCCCTGTGTAAACCAGATCTTTGTAGGAGATCCCATAAAGAACGGTTCTAAAGAAATGCTTGTAAAGTATCAAGAGAAAATCGACGAGCTTACGGCCAAGAATCTTCAGAAAAACGAAATCGAGAAGGTATTTGTTAGACCCACAATAAAGGTAAGATCTGTTCTGACGTGTGAATCCGACAACGGAGTATGCGCCATGTGTTACGGAATGGATCTTTCAAACCATGAAATAGTCAATGTCGGAGAGTCCGTTGGTGTAGTCGCTGCCCAGTCAATCGGTGAACCCGGCACACAGCTGACGATGAGGACATTCCATACGGGTGGAATCGCGACCGGACAAGACATAACCAGAGGTCTTCCGAGGGCTGAAGAGTTGTTTGAGGCCCGAAAGAAACTCAAGGATCCCGAAGCGCTCTTTATTGAAAAAGGCGATAGTGGTTTCGTTAAGGATCTCGTCTCTGATGATAAGGGTAGACGAAAGGTCTACATAGAAACAAAGACCGGAGGTATCAGCGAATACGATCTTTCCTCAAACATCAAACCGAAGATAGAGATAGGCGACAAGGTCACTGAGGGAGAGGCAATTACCACGGGAACCGTTAGGCCTAGGAAACTAATGGAAAAGCTTGGCCTTGTTCAGACCGCTCTGTATTTGCTTACCGAGATAAAGAGGGTCTATGCCGAACAGGGAGTCGAGATTCACGACAAGCACTTTGAGCTAATCATTCGGCAGATGCTTTCTAAGGTCGAAGTGACAGACCCAGGTGACACGGACTTTTTGCCTGGTGATCTGCTGGACATTGTAGAGATTAGAAAGATAAACAAGTCGATAGAAGAAGCCAACAGCAGAGTTGGAGAGAACAGAGAATACGTGATCGGCAAAAGGCTGGCAAGAAGGGTCCTTGGCGAAGACGAAGATGGAAAGATACAGAAGATAGCGGCCGAAGCAGAACCGATAAGTGAAGAGCTTCTGGAGAAGATTCTCAAAGGCGGTATAAAGCAAATACTGATATATGACGTCGATGAGGACCATTATCAGAAGCTCGTAGACGACTTCAATCCCGACACGGTAATTCCCGAGAAGAACATTCAGATAATGCCGAAGGATCCGATTAAGTTCAAGCGAAAGCTTCTAAGGATTACGAAGGCGTCTCTTGAGAGTGAAGGTTGGTTATCTGCCGCGTCGTTCCAGCAGACACCTCAGATTCTGACCGAGGCCTCCGTTGCAGGCAAGTCCGACTTCTTACAAGGGTTGAAAGAGAACGTCATTGTAGGGCAACTCATACCTGCCGGAACTGGTCTTGATATGTACGCCAATCTTCAGGTTGAAGAGGCGGTTGTTCCGTCACAGTACCAGGAAGAAGAGTTGGCTTGATTTGATTGTTTAGCTTAATAGGAGCGGAAAGCATCTAATGCTTTCCGCTTTTCTTTTGTAATGGTAACATTGTTAAGGAATTGAATTTTGAAAGTTTGGGGGCACATTTGTCTAAGCCTGTTTTGGAAATAAACGACTTAAAGAAGACCTATGAAATTAGCGAAACAAAAGCTTTAGATGGAGTCGCTTTAACTCTATTCTCCGGAGAGATAACCACTCTGCTTGGAGAAAACGCGGCAGGAAAGACTACGCTTGTGAAGGTCATCATGGGGATTGAAAAGCCCGACAGTGGATCGATGGTCTTCAAAGGCGAGAAATACCTTCCATCGGGTCCCCACTTCGCAAACGAGAAAGGTTTGGGAATGGTCCCTCAGAGCATAAAAGTCGTTGATAAGCTTTCGGTGATTGAGAATCTTATTCTCGGTTTCAGAAGTAACCAAAAGAAAGTTAGGATGAAGGACTACAGAGAGAGTCTTAGAGAATTAATGAAACAATACTCTCTTCAGCTACCGCTAGACAATGAAACGGCGTCGCTTTCCACAGGGCAAAGACAGAAGCTAGAGATTCTTAGAGTGCTCCAGAATTCGCCTGATGTGATAATATTCGACGAACCCACTACTCTGATTTCCAACAGAGAAAAAGAAGAACTTTTCGAGATCATCAGAAGACTGAGATCTCTGGGAAAGGCGATAATTTTCATTACTCACAAGCTTCGTGAAGCTTACTCCATTTCGGACAAGATTGTTGTGCTTCGCTCTGGAAAGGTTGTCTTTTCAGAAAGTAGGTATAAGACTTCCATAAAAGAGCTTCAAGAACTCCTATACGGCGGGGAATTCTGTGCACTTCGTGTTCAGTCCCCTACGTCCGATGAATCTCTCTTACGTGTTCAGGAAGTGAGTGTTGAAGGTTCTTCTAATAGTGAGGCCGTAAAAGGGGTCTCCTTTGAAGCAAGAAGGGGAGAAATCCTTTTTGTTTCAGGAGTTGCGGGAAATGGTCAAGAAGAGCTTCTAGATGGAATTTTCGGGATGAGAAGAGTTCTGTCCGGAAGAGTGATTCTCGACGGAAAAGATATAACGGGTTTGAAACCTTTCAAACTTCGTAAACTTGGACTGGCAGCTCTTCATTACGACAGAGACAATATTGCCAGCTGTAAAGGCTCATCCATAAGGGACAATCTCCTTGTATACTCAATAAGTAACGGGGAGTGGGTTGTTGAAGAAAAGAAACATGTGTTCTCAGCAAGAAAACTTCTTAGGGATTATGGCGTGACCTTCGGGAAAATTCAAGATCCGATTTCCTCACTTTCAGGTGGAAATCTTCAGAAGTTACTGCTTGCAAGAGAGATAAGCAGCGATCCAAAGGTTCTTCTACTTGGAGAACCATTCAGAGGACTTGATGTCAAGAGTCTCGAGAGCGTGAAATTCCTTCTAATGGAGGCAAAGAAGAGAATTGCCATCGTAGCTTTTTCGGCAGATGTTGACGAAGCACTCACAATTGCTGATAGAATACTCATCATGTCTGAGGGAAGAGTCGTCTTTTCTTCTGACATCAGGCCGGGATTAAGTACTCCTGATCTGAGAAAGTATCTCTTCGGAGCGATGGAGGAGATAGAGTGATTTCAAGACTTCACAACCTTGGACGATCACTGCTGGTTATCGCAATTTCTTTGAGTGCGGGTCTTCTTCTAGTAGTGTTGATGAGTGACGATCCTGGCCATGCCGCAAGGGCCTTCTTTCTCTCAGTCTTTTCTAATCGTTTCTACTTTGGCAATCTACTTGCACATTCGATACCGTTAATGCTTACGGGATTGGCCGCATCAGTTGCCTTCACAGCTTCCTGTTTTAATTTGGGAATGGAAGGTCAGGTTTATCTGGGAGCGCTGGCGGGTACTTCGGTAGGCATTCTTATATCCGATCTTGTACCTGGAGCAATTGGAATTGCCTTCATGTTTACAGTCAGTTTCTTCTTTGGGGCTTCGGTGGCAAGTATTTCCGCTATCCTTAAGATCCGAACTGGAGTTAGTGAGCTGATTTCATCTCTCCTTCTCAGCAATGGAATAGTGCTTGTAGTCGATTATTTTGTCGAAGGACCACTAAATGACAGGGCTTCTGGTCTTGCGGCATCCATAAGCCTTCCTGCAAAATTCAGATTCAATGGTCTTATGCTGCCTTCTGGTTTACACACAGGGATCTTCTTCTCTCTTTGTGCTGCCTTTTTATTGTGGTTCTTCCTATTCAAGACTAGAGAGGGTTTCAAGATCAGAATAGTTGGGAAAAATCGAGCTTTCGCTTTTTATGCTGGATTGAAAACGAATAGGTTGCTATTTTGGGCTCTGTTTCTGAGTGGTGGATTGGCTTCTACAGCGGGAATTATAGATGTTGTTGGAATTCATGGACGTGTAATGAGAGGTTTTTCGAGCGGATATGGGTGGAATGGTATCGCTATCGCATTGATTGCAAGGAATAATCCAGTGATGGTTATACCTGCCGCTCTTTTTTTTGCTTACCTAGAGAGCGGAGCACAAATTGCAGCGCTTGAAGCAAATATCACACCTGAATTTGCCAGAATAGTTCAGGCCGTGATCTTCTTCTTGATAACCGCTGAAGCGCTTGTTCCCAAACACCTCGGGAGGAAACGATATGCTTGAAGCCATCATCAGGGATACGATAAAAAACTCCACGCCGATTGTCCTCGCAGCGAGCGGCGGTTTACTGACGGAGGTATCTGGGTGGCTAAATATTGGTCTTGAAGGCACAATATTGTCAGCGGCTTTTTTTGCGGTTGTAGTTTCGTCGTTCACTGGAAGCGTTATAATCGGAACTCTTGCCGCCATTCTGGTGGCGATGGCCCTTTCTTCAATTATCTTCTTCGCTGTAAGATACTTGAAGGCCAATCTCTTTGTTGTTGGCATAGCTGTTAATCTTCTTTCGGTGGGAATTACTGTCACGCTTGCTTACAACTGGTTTTTAAGCAAAGGGACTGTGGTCTTCAGCGATTCTCCAAGACCCGTAGTCCTTTCTTTGGATTTCCTCACCGGTTCGGGTTTTGGTTGGCTCAACGGACTGAGTTTATTCGATCTATCGGCGTTTGTAGTACCTTTGTTTCTTCTTCTGTTTTTCAAGAAAACGTCCACAGGAGTGAAGTTGCGTTCTTGTGGATTCGACGAGGAAAGCGCTTTTTATAGCGGAGTTAAAGTAAACGACTTAAGGTTTCTCGCATACACTGGGAGCGGTATTCTTTCAGGACTAGCTGGGGCTGCCTTGTCCATTCCAATGGGGGCCTTTGTTTCCAATATGTCTGGAGGAAGAGGTTGGTTAGCACTTGTTGCAGTTATCATGGGAAGAAAGAATCCCTTAATAGTCCTTTTGTCCGCTTTAATGCTAGGGTTCGTCACTGAGCTTTCAGTTTTCCTGCAGGTTGCCACTGAGATCTCTCCTAAACTTCTTCTATCTTTACCGTACTTTGCCTCTTTCATTATCCTGGCGATCTCTTATGGTGAAAACAAGGACAAGAGGTTCATGGACTGGTAAAGATATGTGCATGATATAATTCTTCAAATTGGAGGTGTAGTTTTGAAGCTTATAGATGAACTTAGGTCGAAGTACTCCGAAATCACTTATCTTCATAGTGCTGCCGCTCTGATAACGTGGGACATGAGAACGTATATTCCACCCAAAGGCGCTGAGATGAGATCAGAGGTTCTAGGGTACGTCTCGACTCTCGCATTCAGAAAGGCAGTTTCCGAAGAGATGGGAACTTTGCTGAGTCAACTGGCCGAAGGAAAAATTGAAGAGGAATTAACAGAAGATGAGAAAGCAATGGTGAGAGTGGCAACTAAGGCTTATAACAGAGTCAAGGCCATTCCACCGGACCTATATCACAGATTCTCTGTTTTATCGTCAAAAAGTGAAAAGGTATGGGAAAGGTCGAGAAATGAAAACGATTTCAAGAGTATAGCGCCTTATCTAGAGGAGATTATCGATTTATTGAGAGAAATGGCCAGGCTTTACGGTTACGAAGAGAACCCTTATGACGCGCTTCTGGAAGGCTATGAAGAGGGGATGACAGCCAAGAAGCTGCGAAAGATAATAGAACCACTGAAATCGGAACTGATTCCTTTTATTAGGAGAATTGTAGAGAAAGGCAAATCCCCGGATACTGGAATTCTTAAAGGCAGATTCAGCAAGAAAGCTCAGGAGAAGCTGAGTAGAAAGGCTCTGAAATTAATAGGATATGACTTTGAAGCAGGTAGACTTGATGAGACAGTTCATCCATTCACGATTGGTATCGGTGTTAATGATGTAAGGGTAACCACGAAATACTTACCTGATGAATTCACACCGTCGCTCTTCGGATCTATTCATGAGGGGGGCCATGCGATTTATGAACAGGGATTGCCGATTTCGCTCATCGATACGCCTCTTTACGGTGCATGTTCTTTGGGTATCCACGAATCGCAGTCGAGAATGATGGAGAATATGGTGGGAAGAAGTATGGAATTTCTATCTTTCTTCTACCCACAGATTCAGAAGGCATATCCATCGAACTTCAGACATGTATCTCTATGTGAATTCTACAGAGCAATTAACAATGTAGAACCTTCTCTGATTAGAATAGAGGCAGATGAAGTCACCTACAACCTACATATAATGGTTAGATTTGAACTGGAAGAAGCACTCATCAAAGGTGATCTCAAAGTCTCAGATCTTCCGGAAGCATGGAATTCGAAGATGAAAGAATATCTTGGAATTGAACCTCAAACAAACAGAGATGGCGTTCTCCAGGATGTACACTGGCCGTCTGGAACAATAGGATACTTCCCTTCTTACATGCTAGGGAATCTCTATGCTGCTCAGATGTTTGCAAAGGCAAAGGAGGACATCCCTGGTCTGGAAAAGAGGATTGAAAAGGGAGATGTGCTGTCCCTGGTAGATTGGTTGAGGGATAATATCCACTCAAAAGCCAGGCGTTACGAACCTGAAAAACTTCTAAAAATAGCCACTGGGAAGGAGCTGGATCCCAGCTATTTCCTGAAGTATGTAATGGAGAAGTATTCGAAGATCTACTTCACTTAGTTTTGGAGGAACCAATTTCAATAAGGAGAGCTTCAATACTGGAGAGCCTTTCTTGAGACAACTTGAGGCTCTCCTTTTTGTCGACCAAAAATCCAACAATCTCAAGCGGCTCAGTCAAGCCCATGTCCTTCCAGATGAAGGATAAGACTTCAGGATCAATGAGATCATGTGCAGCAAGTGCATAAATGGAATTAGGGAGTGTGCTTTTCAAATCAGTAATCTTCTGAATTTCAGAGCCATGAAGGAACTCAAGAGACTTCTCTACTACAGCTTTTCCGATTCCCTTTATCGACGAGAGAGCTATGATATCTTGACTTGAAAGCTTCCCCGAAGTAAGGTTTGATCTGATAGTTTTAGCGGCAAATTCGTAAGTTCTTATTTTGAATGGATTGTCCCTGGCTACCTTCAAAAGTCTCGACAGAAGATCGAATTGTCTTGCAAGATCTTCTTTCTCCACTCACTTCACCTCTAACTATATTTTATAGCAGAAACCAGGGATTTGTCCAAATGATAGGATGAATCAACAAAATTTCTATTCTACTTCTTTTTGCGAAGTACAGCGTCGATATTCTCTTTGGCAGTTCCGACGAACGCTTCGTAGAATGCAATTCCGGCCGCTTCAATTGCTTGAACTGCATTCCCTCCAAGATGAAAGGCAATCAGTGCGCTTATACCTTTCTTTGTGAGCATGTTCACCGCCATCGGTCCGGCTCCGTGCGCTACACTGTTGTCAGGTTCAATGTATTCTTCACTTCCAGTTTCGGGATCGTATATAAGGAAATACTTTGCCCTGGCAAATCTATCGTCCGGAATACTATTCATACTCTTCTCTTTCACTGGAACAGCAATTTTCATACTCATCCTCCAACTCCACTGATTTTTCGCTTTAGCCTTTGAGCAATACGCACAATTGCTTCTGCTGCTTCTGAACCTTTTATTGAAACGACTGGCTTACCCATAATAGTAGCTTTCTCGACCTGCTCGTCAAAAGGGATTTTTCCAATTAGCTCAATGCCGTTTGCTCCGCACCAAGACTCAATGAAGGAGCTTTTCGATGTGTTAAGATCCCACTTGTTGATGACTATTCCGAAATCCCTCTTGAAGTGTCTTATTGTTTCGACTATTCTGGCCAGGTCGTGATTACCGGAAACTGTGGGTTCAGCTACTACCAGAACGTAAGTAGTACCGGTTATTGAAGATGTTGCGGGACAACCAATTCCTGGGGCTCCATCTATGATGATAACTTCCTTCTTTTCCTCTTCGGCAACTTTGATGGCAAGCTTTCTTACCTCCGCGACAAGTCCACCAGATGTCTCCTCTCCGGGAGTGAGAAGGGCATGCACAAGAGGAATGCCGTTTGATTGGGACAAGAAGTAATCGCCAGATTTGTTGTCTTTGAGTGTAATAGCATCAGCAGGACATACTGCGACACACATCCCGCAACCTTCACAGGCATAAGGATCAACCGAATAGGGCCCCCCTCTGATCACTGCATCGAATCTGCAATGCTTTTCACAAATTCCGCAAGAAATGCACGAATCAGAGATCTCAGCCTTCTTTCCACCGAAGTATTCATATTTCTCAATCAGCTTGTTTTCCAATATTAGATGAAGGTTTGGGGCATCCACATCACAATCGGCCATAACAATAGAATCAAACAGGACAGAAAGTGATCCCGAGAGTGTTGTTTTCCCCGTTCCTCCCTTTCCGCTTACAATTGCTAGCTGAAACATCATGACACCCCCGCTGAAGAAAGGATTCTCTCCGCAAGCGATTTGAATCTTGCTTTCCAGATTGGCGAAGTTTCAACAAAGAGCTTGCCTTCAGAATAAGACTCAGCTATACCGCGATCAAAAGGGATTCTTTCAAGAACGGAGAAATTCTCTTCACTGGCGTATTCATCTACAAGAGTATAAGAACCGGTATCCCTGTTTATTACAATGCCAAAGGGAATATCCATTTCCCTAACAATTTCCACAGCAAGTTTTAAATCGTGAAGACCGAATGGCGTTGGTTCTGTTACGAGTATAGCGTAGTCGACATTTCTGAGAGTTTCAACAACTGAGCAGGAAGTCCCCGGAGGTGAATCGATTATTACTATTCTATCCCTGTTTATGTGCTTCTTCAGTGTTCTTATAACCTTTACAGGAGAAGGCTCGCCAATTTCTAGTATTCCCATTCCAAAGTCAATCTTTTTGTTTATCTTTCCGGTCTGAACCTTTCCGATTATCTTTGGTCTCTCGGTAATGGCCTTCTCGGGACAAATGAATGTGCATAAACCGCAACCGTGACAAAGCGATTCAAAAACCATGACTCCAGCGTCAAAAACTGAGAGAGCGCCAAACTGGCATGCTTCAGCACATTTTCCACATCGGGTACATTTTTCGTTATCTATTAGGGGGAGAAGAAGTTCTATCTCCTCTTCCTGGTTGATATCCGGCTCGAAGAAGAGATGCACATCGGGCTCTTCAGCATCTGCATCGAGAAGCTGCACTTCAAACTCGTCGGAAATTGCTTCGGCAAGATTAGTGGCAAGGGTCGTCTTACCAGTGCCACCCTTGCCACTCAATACTGCGATAACCAAGGCTTACCACCATCTCCTGAAGCCGTAACCCATGCCTCTTCCGGGACCAAATCCCGCTCCAAAACCCATTCTTCTCCCGAGAAAGAGCCTTCTCCTCGGGAAAAACCTGTACGAATAATTTCTAACCGGGTAAGCGGGCCCTACCACTCGGTCTCTGGGTGCACAGTTGCCCATGCCCCAACCGGTCATTGGTCCGTAGCCTTCAGGACCTGTTCCATCTCTCCACGGCATAATGTCACTCCTCCTCCGCACTGGTTGTGTTCTGAAGTGTCTCAAGCCTTTTCTCTATTTCTCTAAGTTCCTCATTGATCATGTCGAGTTCCTTCTTTAGGAAAGCTTGATACTCTCTTAAATCTTGACGTTCCATTTCCGGAGAAATCTCTACGTCGTAATCGTATGGTCCGTAATAACCATATCCTCTTCCGGGGCCAAATCCCCTTCCATATCCCATACCTCTTCCGTATCCCGCTCCGTACCCTGGGCCATATCCATAGAATCTGCATGACCCGTCTCTAAACCTCATTGGACCTGATCCATATGGCATATAGTCACCTCCTATATATGCACTTATCATATATATTATACAAATTCAGATATAAAATGTCAAGACAAGCATCTCGTTGTAGAATTATGCTTTATTTCTGATAGTATCTAGATAAGGAGGATCAATGGGAAACAGGGCTCACGTATTACTTTTTACATTAATTGCTCCCTTTTATGATGTTGCGTTCAAGTCGCAGCTAAAGAGCTATCGAAAGTTGCTGAAAGAACACCGATCTCTGCTTGGAAAAGGGATAAGAAGTGTCTTAGACATTGGTTGCGGAACTGGTGCCCTTGCGCTGGCATTTAGCGAGCTAGGGTATGAAGTGACTGCCGTGGATGCCTCTGCCGCCATGGTTATGATTGCCAGGCACAATTTGAGGGGTAGTGGTGTATCGGTTGTTCAAGGTGATTTCTTTGAGAAACTTCCTTTTGAGGACAGCAGTTTTGATCTTCTTGTTGCCTCTTATGTCACTCACGGTCATAAACGTGAAGGTAGAGAAAAGTTCTACAAGGAGAGTCGAAGAATTTGCAATAAAGAGGTCTTGATCCATGAGTTTTTTCCGAACAGAAATCCATTGATCTCTACTGTTGAGTTTTTCGAGAGAAGTGATTACAGAAAGTTTGTGCCAAAGGCTTTCGAAGAGCTGAAAGAGTACTTTCCTGTTGTAGATAGAAGGAGGTTATCTTCCTCTACTGGGTGGTACATTTGTCGTTGTGAGTAAGATGTTCATTGAGTTTGTTCAGGAAGGTTCAAGGATTTTAAGCCCTACGGTGTCGTATTGCCGATGTAGTTTCTTGAGAAGAGGATTCTGGGGGTAGACACAGGTGAAGAAATTTATCCCGTACCTATTTATAGCGCCTGCGGGCCTTATAATAGCTTTCTTTATGCTTTACCCACTGTTTTATTCATTTGCAATAAGCCTTTTCGAATGGGATCTTTCTCCAAACATGACCTTTGTAGGTCTCAGGAATTATTCAGAGATTCTCTCATCGAGTGAATTCTGGGATTCCATGCTTTATACTGCTTACTATATTCTCGGCGTGCTGCCCTTCTCGCTCCTTATAGGATTTCTCATAGCAACCTTGTTGAACGACTCCACAATGAAGGGAATTGGCTTTTTTAGGATGATTTACTTTCTTCCGGTAGTGACTTCGCCAATTGCAGCAGGCATGGGTTTCAGTTTTCTGTTCAGCACGGAACTGGGATATGTGAATCACATAATTGCATCGCTTGGAGGAGAATACGTGAACTGGTTGACAAATCCAGAAGGGATTTTTCAGATCCTCCTGAACTGGACTGGAATTACACTTCCCAAAGTACTTCAGGGGCCGAGTGTGTCTCTTTTTGTGATAATCCTTATGGGAATATGGCAAAATATTGGATACGCAATGGTCGTTTATCTTGCAGGGCTTCAGAACATCCCAACGACATACTATGAGGCAGCCTCGCTTAGTGGAGCTAGCAAATTCCAGATGCTTAGGAAGATCACCGTTCCTCTCTTATCGCCAACAACATTTTTTCTTCTGATAATGTTTAGCATAAGTTCCTTTCAGGTCTTTGGACCGATAATGGTTATGACTCCCGACGGAGGACCACTTAACACAACTTCGGTAGTTGTTTTTCGGCTCTATCGTGAAGCCTTCTCTTACTATCGATTCGGTTATGCCGCTGCAATGGCCTTTGTTCTATTCCTGTTTGTTATTTCGCTCACTGTATTTCAGGTTAGAACAATTGAGAGGACTGTTCATTATGAGTAAAAGGGTCGGTAGAACTGTCAAGTATGTAATTCTTGTGGTGGGAGCCATTGTAATGGTCTTTCCCTTCTTCTGGTCTTTTATGACATCATTCAAAGATCTAAAGGAGATACTTAGGGATCCGTTTTCACTGATACCCAAAGAGTTTACAATGAAGAACTACGTAAGTGTCTTTACCAAAGTTCCATTTGCTAGGTATCTTTTAAACAGTACTGTTGTAGCATTGGCAACGACTTTCTTGCAGCTCTTGACGGCTTCCTTGGCAGCATTCGCTTTTGCTAGAATGAGGTTTCGTGGCAGAGATGTGATATTCTATGTTTTTCTGGCAACTATGATGATTCCACAGCAGGTTGTCATGATTCCTCAATACCTGGTCGTCATGAAACTTAACATGGACAACTCTTATCTTGGATTGATTTTGCCTCATGCCTCGACCGCTATTTCGATCTTTTTTCTGAGGCAGTTCTTTCTAACTATTCCAAGAGATCTGGAAGACGCAGCAACAATTGACGGTTGTGGTCCTCTACGCACTTTGGTCAATGTCTTTTTGCCACTTACCAAACCGGCAATAGCAACAATTGCTGTCTTTTCGTTCATGTGGTCGTGGAACAACTACTTTTGGCCGCTTCTGGTAATAAGTGAGCCGAAGATGAGGACCGTGCAGCTCGGTCTCGCGATGTTTAAATCAGAAGGGGGAATTCAGTGGGGAGAGTTCATGGCCGCCACCGTTGTAGCTACACTTCCGATTATGATTGCGTATTTCATAGCTCAAAGGCAGTTCGTTAAGGGAATAACTCTTACGGGACTAAAAGGATAGTGAAAAGGAGGAAAAGATGAAAAGAATAATTACTGTATTTGCCTTGTTAGTTTTCTCGCTTACTGGGTTGGGAGCCGTGACACTTACTTTCTGGCACTCGATGTCCGATTATCAGAAACCAATAATCGATAAGCTCGTTGCGGATTTTAACAGGTCTCATGACGGCATCGAAGTGAAGGCAATCTTTCAGGGTTCATACGATGAGACTGTAACAAAGTTGAAAGCTGCTCTGCTAGCAGGAAAGGGTCCGGATATTGCACAGGTAAACATTGAACATATCCAAATTTTCTCCAAAGATGGATCGTTACAAGATCTTACAGATCTGATTTCAAATGATCCCACACTCAGTGCAGAAGATTTCGTCGAAAGCTTCTGGCAGACTATAATTCGCGATGGTAAACCTTATGCATTGCCCTTCAACATAAGTGCTTTAATGCTTTTCTACAACAAGGACCACTTCGAAGCAGCTGGATTAGACCCCAATAAACCTCCCAAAAACTGGGAAGAACTGGAGGAGTATGCCAGAAAGCTTACAATCAGAAAATCATCAGATTCCAGGCCTTCTCAATACGGTCTTTTGTGGGGAGTAGACACCATGTTTTACCAGTTTGAACCTTTAGTCTGGCAAAATGGTGGAGAGATTTTCAATGAAGACATGACTGAGTGCATCATCAACTCTGCCGAAGGAATCGAAGCTTTGGAAACGTGGAGACGCTGGTTTGCAGAGGGTCTTTCCCCAGCAGATTTAACAATCGATGAAGGTATCCAGTCATTCACAATGGGTAGAATCTCAATGGGGCCAATGACTAGTGGAGGAATCCGTTATGCACTGGAGAACATCCCTTGGGATTTAGGGGTAGCTCCGCTTCCTGAAGGAAAGCTGAAGGCAACAACACTCGGTGGTGGTTCGCTTTCCATCATGTCGGGACTTTCGGAGGAGAAGGTTAAGGCTGCATGGACCTTCATCAAGTGGATGGTCTCGGAAAAGAACACTTTGTTCTGGTATGAGGGGACTGGATACATGCCTGTTCTCAAGTCGGCTATGGATTCTCTGGAGATTCAGCTTATCTGGCAGAGGTTCCCGCAG
>NZ_JFHJ01000661.1:0-12712 GCF_003666285.1 Mesotoga sp. HF07.pep.5.2.highcov
GGAATACCCAGCATAGCACCGGTTTCGGGGCCCACCTGACCGGTTTCTCCGTCGGTAGCCTTTTCGCCGGCCAGGATTAGGTCGAAGGGACCTTCCTTTTCCGCAAACCTCGCTAGAGCCATAGACGTTGCCCACGTATCGGCGCCTGCGAACTTACGGTCAGTCAGCAGAACCGCCCTGTCGGCACCCATTGCTATTGCTTCCCTCACGGCCTCTTCTGCCGCTGGTGGTCCCATAGAAACAACCGTAACGGAGTGATCTCCAGTCTCTTTAATTCTCAATGCCGTTTCCAGCGCGTGCAGGTCGAGAGGATTGATTACGGTTCCAACACCCTCTCTTATCATTGTTCCCGTCTCCGGATTGAGCTTCACCTCATCGGTGTCCGGGACCTGTTTTAGAAGAACGAGTATTTTCAATACAATTCCCCCCAGGCGTGTATTCTCTCTTCAATCTTAATACACGTGTCGATTACTTTCGCGGCCTTAGTCTAGATTATGGACCGAAAGTCCATGAAAGACTTGTTTTTAGCCACTTGATTATTATTGACTGTTATGCTTTGA
Organism: Mesotoga sp. HF07.pep.5.2.highcov; assembly: GCF_003666285.1. Lineage (NCBI taxonomy): Bacteria > Thermotogati > Thermotogota > Thermotogae > Kosmotogales > Kosmotogaceae > Mesotoga > Mesotoga sp. HF07.pep.5.2.highcov. The sequence continues at coordinate 561 of NZ_JFHJ01000661.1, forward strand.
AAACCGATGAAAAATTAATCAAGTGATGTAATTGTTAGCACAAAGTGGAAGTGCACAAATGTAGACCGCAAAAACTTTTAGGTATTTTTCCATAATATTGCTTTTGAGTTAATGGAAAGTACTTTGTAGTCTGCTTGCGAGCGATAAATATTACCCACAAATGATTCCACTGAATTCCGGGTTTTTAGAACTTCAATTATTCGTAATGATTGTGCTATTATATCTCTAATCGGGGTGAATCGATGAAGAACGGGAAGGCTTTCTTATCATTTTTCTTGGTTCTACTAAGTACTTTTGCTTTTGCGGACAAGCTCACTTTCGGCGGTGATAGTGCCTATCCTCCGTATGAGTTTGTTGATGAAAACGGTGAGTACACGGGATTCAATGTGGACTTGATGAAGGCCGTTTCTAGAGCCGCCGAGCTGGATATAGAAATCGAGCTCGGTGAATGGGATCTGGTGGTCGAAAGGTTCAAGTCGGGAGAACTTGACGGATTGATCGGCATGGCCGTCACTCCTGAACGGCAGAGGATATACGGTTTTTCGATTCCCCACAATACTCTGCACATGGCGATCTTTTACAGGAAAGGTTCCGAAGAACCTGACGTAGATGATCTAGAAGGAAGGGAAATTATAGTTCAGCGAAACGATGTCATGCACGACTATCTGCTTGAAAATTCCATCACAGAGAAAATTGTCACTGTTGATTCTCCACTTGAAGGACTCAAGCTTCTCTCATCCGGTAAGGGTGATTATGGTCTCTTCGAGAAGTACCAGTCTCTCTATTTTGCGAAAGAAAATGAGATCCATAATCTCGAGGTTTCCGGTGCCACAGTCTTTGAAAGAGACTATGCCTTCGCCACCACAAGAGACGATTTTGTTCTTCTTAACAAGCTAAATAAAGGTCTTCTCCTTGTCAGAGAGAGTGGCGAGTACAAGGATATATTCGAGAAGTGGTTTGGCTCAGCAAACTGGTTTGAACAGAATAGGAAGGTTTTGCTCTGGTCTATTGGAATATTAGTTGCCTTCATAGTTGTGCTGTTCGCTCTCTGGATTTGGAACCATACTTTGAAAGGGCGAGTAAAGGCAAGAACCGAGGAGCTCGAGAAGAAGGCAACTGAAAACGAGCGCCTTAGGGCGAAGATAAGAAGTCTCCACGATATTGCCTTCAAGATGGAGAACTGTATCGAGGAAGAGGAAGTTTATGATCTCATTGTTGAAGCAGCCACCGAAATTCTCAGCTTCGACTATTACAGTCTTGACATTGTCGAAGGAGACTATCTTATCGCAAAGAGAAACTCGAACAACATCGAAGTCAATACAAGGGTTCCAAAGTACGAGGGAATTGCTGGAAAGACTTTGAAGACCGGGAAAACGATAATAGTCGATGACGTTTCGAAGGAAATCGATGCAATACCTTCAAGTAGTAAGATCAAGGCTGTACTTAGTGTTCCCATCGGCGATTTCGGCGTTTTTCAAACAGTCACAGTTGAGTCCGGTAGCTTCAAACGTGATGATGCAGAGCTTGCCGAGTTGTTGATGCTTCATGCTCTTGGAGCCCTTGAAAGGATCAAGAAGACTAGAGAAATACAGTTCCTTGCTTTTCACGATTCGCTGACCGGTCTTTACAACAGGACCTTCTTCGATGAGGAAGTATCGAGAGTAAACACTTCGAGAAATCTTCCAATTTCCGTAATTTTCGCGGATGTAAACGGCCTGAAGGATTTGAACGACCGTTTCGGCCATTTCTACGGCGACGATTATCTGAAGACTATATCTCGCACAATCAAAGAATCCTGCAGGCACGAGGATCTAGTTGTTCGATGGGGTGGAGATGAGTTCGTTGTCCTTCTTCTGAGGACAGACACCGAAATGGCAGAGGAAATCGTTTCAAGAATCGAGAAAAATCTGAGCAAGATAGACTGTTTCGCCGTGGAAGCTAGTGTCTCATTTGGAGTAGCCACTAAGAGAGACATGCTAACTGATTTTCATGATGTGCTGAGAAATGCGGAGCTTGCAATGTATTCAAAGAAAAGAGAACTCAGAAGATAAGACAGAGTCCAGAAGACCAACCTTTCCTGAAACAACTGGCGATGATTAAGAGTGATTAAAGACGATTATGTCTTCTTTTTTTCTCTAAACTTCTTATCACTAAGATTTCCTCTGTCATTCAAATTTGTTTCGAGTTCGTTCGCTTGTTATAATTATTATGTTTGTACGTACATGTGTACATTCGTATGTACAGAACAATTTTATAAGGAGGGTTTTGCTAATGCGAAAAGTACTTATGTTACTTGTCATGGCTTCACTTCTTTTCGGAGCCACACTGGGATTTGCAGTTTACGAAATTGCCTTCATAGTCAAGGCAACGGATTCTGACTTCTGGCAGTACACGATAGTCGGCGCCGAGAACGCCGAACACGATCTACAGGGCCTTGTTAATGTCACGGTCTACGGACCTCCGTCCGAATCAGACATCGACAAGCAGGTCGCTATTCTTGAGGACGTTGTCAACAAGAAGCCAGACGCAATCGTTATTTCTTCGACAAGCTCGGAAGCTCCTTCTCTGATTCTAGACGAAGCTTACAAGCAGGGTATCAAGATCATTCTCATTGACAACTTTGTCTATGACACCGGATACAATTCATTCCTCGCCACCAACAACAAAGTCGGAGGCGCTCTTGCAGCCGACAAGCTTGTTGAATATCTCAAGGCAGCAGGTAAGGACCTCAAGGGTAAGATCGGTCTAGTAAGCGCAATGGCTGGTGTTCAGGTTCTTACAGATAGAGACGATGGATTCAAGACAAGACTCGCCGAGATAGCTCCTGATCTAGAAGTCCTCCCCACGATCTATGTTGACAACGACATCTCTAGAGCGGCCAACGCTACGGAAGACCTCTTAATCGCTTACGACGATCTAGTTGGAATGTTTGCGGACAACAACCACACAGGTGACGGAGTTGCCAGAGTTATCGAACTTCAGGGTCTTCAGGATGAAGTCATCGCGGTTGCATACGACTCGGACCCGCAGGAAATTGATGCTCTCAGAAACGGCTCCTTGAAGGCTCTTATCGTTCAGGATCCTCACGGTATGGGTTACAAGGGTGTCATGTTTGCCTTCATGGCAATCAATGGCGAACCGCTTCCCGAGTATTTCGATACTGGAGTCTACGTAGTCGAGAAGGATATACTTGATGATTCTATGTGGGTTCTCGACCCATTCTCAAGGAAGAAGTACTGATACTTTAAGTTTCTAACGATTATGGGCAGCGAAAGCTGCCCTTTTTCAGAAATTTTTGCCTATCCCGGGAGGTATTTATGAATAGAGACATTCCTTTTAACAGGCGTTTCGATAATACTTTGCTGAATCCCGAATCAAAGTGGGAGGATATTGAGAGCTTCGTTGACGATACACTCGAGTACAATTTCAGAAATGTGGTTGTTCCGTGGTATGCGATCCCTACTTATGTTATTGAAAAAGTCGAGGGAACTGAGGTTGGAATTAACGTAGGCCCAGGAGGCTTTCCGCTCGGCATGGTTCCCACAGAGTTGAAAATGAGAGAAATAGAATACTATATGTCTCTCGGAGAGGCGGTTACTGATTTCGACATTGTGATAAACGTATCCGCAGTCAAATCAAGAAACTGGGATCTGATGAAACGGGAGTTCGTAACTCTTTCCGAGCGAGTGAAGAAAGGAAACAGAGTCTGTAAATTCATAATCGAGACCAGCAGGTTGACTGAAGAGGAAATAGTCAAGGTATGTGAACTGATAGTCGACGTTCCAACGATCGACTTCGTTAAGACCGGGACGGGTTTCGGTCCCAGAGCAACCTCCTATCGCGATGTTGAACTCATTAACTCCATCGTTTCCGGGAAGAAACAGATCAAAGTTTCCGGCGGCGTCAGAACTCTCGAACAGGTCGAGAGATTCATGGAACTGGGAGCAACAGTCTTCGGTTCGAGTTCCAGCGTCTCCATATACAAAGAGTATGAAAAGAAATACGGTGGCTAAAGGAGAGCGATGACATGCCCGAGGAAAAGACCGTAATTGAGCTAGAAGGTATAAACAAAACCTTCCCTGCCGTTAGAGCTCTTGACAATGTCTCCCTCTCCGTCAAGAGTGGTGAGGTAAGAGGCCTTGTGGGAGAGAACGGAGCTGGGAAATCTACACTTATAAAGATAATCACAGGTGCTTACACGAAGGACTCAGGGATAATGATCTTTGAGGGAAATGAAATTACCAGGAACTCACCATTGATATCCAAGGGGTTGGGAATCTACGCCGTTTATCAGGATGTAATGGTAACTCCCGATCTTTCAGTGGCAGAAAACTTCTTTCTGGGGCAGCAACCTAAGATTGGCCCATTCATAAACTGGAAGAAGATGTACAAAGAATCAATGGAGTTTCTGGAAAACATCGGTCTGGATATAAACGTTCGCAAGAGCATTAAAGAGTTGAGCATTGCTGAAAGTGAAATGATTACAATATCCAAGGCACTCTGGCAGAAGCCCAGACTCGTCATCTTTGATGAACCGACTGCCGTGCTTACAAGAAACGAGACTAAAATCCTCTTTCAGATAATAGATGAGCTCAAAAATCAGGGAACGGCCATAATCTATATCTCGCATAACCTTGAGGAGGTCTTTGACATATGTGATACGGTTACCGTTTTGAAGGACGGGGCCACGGTGGGAACTTACACAACGGAAGAGCTTGAAAACGTTGAGAAGCTGATCCCTCTAATGGTTGGTAGATCGATCGAGGAGATGTATTCGAAGAAGGATACAGAACCCGGCAGAGAACTCCTGAGGGTTGAGAACCTTTCCGGAGAGAGATTCGAGAATATCAGTTTTCATGTCAGGGCAGGCGAAGTCGTGGGATTCTTTGGCCTGGTGGGTGCTGGAAGAACTGAGATTGCACGGGCGCTTTTCGGTGCCGATCTTCTCAAAGAAGGAAAAATAGTGGTTGAAGGCAAAGACGTTTCGATCAAGACACCGAAGGATGCGCTGATGAAGGGTATTGGCTATCTTCCGGAAGACAGGAGAAAACAAGGAATCTTCTTGCAGCAGGATATAGATTTCAATATAAACATAATTAACTTTGACAAGGTGATGACGGGTCCTATCATCAACTATGGGAAGGCTCATTCACAGGCCAGAGAATATATCGACAAGCTCTCAATAAAGATTGGCAGCATCTTCCAGCCGGTTTCCGAGCTGAGTGGTGGAAACCAGCAGAAGGTAATCATCGCGAGATGGCTCTGCAAAAACACAGATGTTCTAATCTTCGATGAACCGACCGTCGGAATCGACGTTGGGACGAAATCAGAGATATACAAACTCTTCGGTGAGATACTCTCCAGCAACAAGGGAATAATTTTAATCTCTTCATATCTTCCCGAGCTAATGGGAATGTCCGACCGCATCTACGTTATTTCTAACGGTAGAATGGCTGGCGAGGTTCATAAGAAAGATTTTTCCGAGGAGTTTTTGCTGACACTGGCAATGAAGAACATTGTCTCAAGAGAAAAGGTAAAGGAGGCGGTCTGAAATGGCTGGAAGGAGAGAAAGGAAGACATTTACTGAAAGAAACCTTTTGATCATTCTGGTTGTGATGTGGGTCTTTCTGGCCATCGCAACAGGAGGCAACTTTTCCTCATGGGCTAACATAACCAATCTCATTAGGCAGTCATCCATAAATGGTGTGGTTGCCATCGGTATGACCCTTATAATCATAACTGGCGGAATAGATCTTTCGGTTGGTTCTATTGTTGGACTCAGCGGAATGGTATTTGCGATATTCACTTCTACTAGGGGAGAATTTCAGTTTCCCACAATTGTAGGTATATTGCTGGCACTGGGAATCAGTGCGCTGATAGGTTTGGTCAACGCAGTTGCCGTACATGATGGAAAGGTACCGGCCTTCATTGCAACCCTAGGTATGATGACGCTCGTAAGAGGTGTAGTAATGTACATATCCAGCGGAAGAATGGTGACTGCCGTTCCTCTGGAGTACAGGAGATTCGCAGTTTTGGAGTTTCTCGGAATACCGGCGCTCGCCTGGACGTGGATAATTCTCGCCGCCTTCATGATGCTCGTGCTCAAATACACGAAATTCGGAAGGAATCTATACGCCATAGGAAGCAATGAGGAAGCTGCAAGGCTGTCAGGTATAAATATCCGGCTGAACATGTATTCCTTCTACATTGTGGCCGCATTGTTCAGCGCTATAGCCGGTTTGATGCTGGGAACGAGAATGGCCGCAGGGGTCCCGACAGGAGGAGACGGTTACGAACTCGACGCCATAGCCTCGGTCGTCATCGGAGGAGCAAGTCTGAGCGGAGGGGTAGGAACCGTTCTTGGGACGGCCCTTGGCGCTCTTATAATCCAGACCATAAGAAATGGCGGTAATCTTCTTGGTGTAGATCCATTTATAATGCAGATCGTTATCGGAGCAATAATAATCCTTGCGGTCTTCTTCGATCAGTTCATAAAGAGCAGGAAGAAGGGCGAAGGTCTTAAGAAACTCTTCAAAAGGGCGTGATAGATAATGAAGATGAATAAGTTCTTTCATGTGGCAGTAGAAGTTCCCGATCTCGATAAAGCGCTCGAGTTCTATATAGGCCTTCTCGGGTTGAAACTGGTTAACAGAGAGAAGCTGCCTGAAAAGAAACTCGAAGTAGCATTCGTTGCCGGCGAAGGTTGTGAAATCGAACTCATGTGTTACGAAGATAGCAAGGAGAGGAAATTTGCTCCCGAGTCACAGTCTCACTTTCAGCACCTCTCTTTCGTTGTAGATGACATTGAAAAGGCAATGGATTATTTGAAGAGCAACGGCATTGAACTCGAATCGCCCGATCCTATTCCGGTTTTTGACGGAAAGGTTTTCTACAACACGTTCAAGGGTCCGGGCGGTGAATTGCTGGAGATCGCGGAAGAGAAGAGACCCAGATCGAATCATTAAACTTTTTGGAGGTATCAGATGAACAAAGTGACAGTATTTGGTAGCTATGTAATGGATCTCACTACCCTTTCTCCCCATATACCCGTTGTAGGAGAGACGGTCTTTTCCGGTCCCTTCAAGATGGGCCCCGGAGGCAAGGGATTCAATCAGGCTGTGGCTGCCAGAAAGGCCGGATCAGACGTCAAGTTTATGACGAAGATCGGCAAGGACTTGTTTGCTCCATTCGTGAAGGATGCATTCGATAGATTTGGAATTACGAAGGAGTATCTCCTTGAGTCGGATACTGCCGGAACAGGAGTCGCTCTGATAATAGTAGATGAGAACAACGGAAACAACGCCATTGCAGTTGCGCCAGAGGCCTGCAACGAGTTGACTGTCGAAGATGTTATAAGACACAGAGATATCTTCACCTCTTCCGATGTCTTTCTTACCCAGTTTGAAGCGAATCTCGACGCAACTTACGAGGCGATAAAACTCGCCAGAGACTCCGGAGCGAGAGTTCTGCTAAACCCCGCGCCCGTGAAGGAATTTGATCATTCGATCCTAAAATATGTCGACATTATTATGCCGAACGAGATAGAGGCCAGCCTAATGACGGGAATTCCGCTGGACGGAATGGAGTCGATAGAGGCAATAGCTTCTGAATTGAAGAAGTCGGTGGACACAGTGCTGATAACTCTCGGAGGCAAGGGGGTTTACTGTCCATCGGTCAATGGAGGGCTCGTTCCCGCCTGCAAGGTGAAGACTATCGATACAACCGGAGCTGGAGATGCATTTGCCGGAGTTTTTGCTGCATATCTCTCGAGGGGAGAGAGCTTGGAAAGAGCCATCGATTACGCTCGTGCCGGAGCGGCCATTTCTACGACTAGATTTGGCACTTCGCCTTCAATGCCGGAAAGGGAAGAAATAGAAGCTCTCGTTAATGAGATAACTGGGGGCGATAAGAAATGAAATACGTTATCGCATACGATTTGGGAACTACCGGCAACAAGGCGACGCTTTATGGAGTTGACGGGAAGCTTCTGGCGAGTTCCTTCTCAGGTTACAAGACCTATCATCCCGGTCCGAATCAGGTAGAGCAGGATCCTCTGGAGTGGTGGGAGTCCGTCAAGAAGACGACCCCGGATCTCATCGCCAGGGCCGGTGTCAATCCCGAAGAGATAGTCGCTATAAGCTTCAGTGGTCAGATGATGGGGGCAATCCCCGTTGACAGGGACGGAAAGCTTCTTAGAAGGGCCATCATATGGGCCGATCAGAGAAGCGTCGAACAGTCGGCAAGGCTCGAAGAAGTGGGCAATGATTTCGTATACAGGCTCACCGGATCTAGGATAACGCCGACCTACTCCGGTCCGAAGATTGCCTGGATAAAAGACAACGAACCCGAAATATACAACAAGGCGCATAAATTCCTGAATGCGAAGGATTACATCGTCTCAAGATTCACCGGAGAGTTCGGGACTGACCACTCAGATGCGTCGATGACTCTTCTCTTCGATATCGAAAATCTGAAATGGTCGGAAAAACTCGTTGAAGTCCTCGGGCTGGATATGGAAAAACTTCCCGATGTGACCTCCTCTACGAATGTCGTCTCGGAGATACTGCCGAAGGTGGCGGAGGAACTGGGACTGTCGAAGAAGACTCTAATAGTCCGCGGCGGCGGAGACGGCGCCTGCGCCTGCCTGGGAGCAGGGGTTGTCAGTCCAGACGAGGCATATCTCTATCTCGGTTCATCTAGCTGGGTGAGCACATGTTCCACGGAACCGATCTTCGATGAGAAATCCAGGACATTTAACTTCGCATATCCCATTGAGGGTTTCTATTGCCCGACTGGAACAATGCAGGCCGGGGGAGCTTCGTATCACTGGGCTAAGGACGCTCTCTGCCAGCATGAAGAAGAGAAGGCAAAGGCACTGGGCTGAGCGCCTTCACGATTATGGACGATCTAGTTGACCAGACAAGACCCGGGGCAGGGAACCTCATCTTTCTGCCTTATTTACTCGGGGAGAGAAGCCCGAGGTGGAACATTAATGCTAGAGGGGCCTTTATAGGACTTTCATCTACACATAGAAAGGCCGACATGCTGAGGGCGGTGCTCGAAGGTGTGGTCTTCAACCTGAAAATAGTCCTGGATATTCTCGAGACTAAGGGAAAATTCGACAAGATTCGCCTTATCGGTGGAGGAGCAAAGGGAAGAAACTGGAAACAAATTGTGGCCGATATATTTGGGAAGACGGTTACGATACCCGAGTATCTCGAAGAGGCAACGTCAATGGGAGCGGCCATTATTGGTGCTGTTGGAGCTGGAGAGATGACGTTCAAGGAAGCGTCTACTTTTGTGAGGGATGTTCAGTTTATCGAGTACAACCCTGAGAATCACAGGTACTACGAAAGACTTTTCGAAGTTTTCGATAAAGCCTACAATTCGCTCATAGAGACCTATGAAGACCTTGCAAGTCTGAGAACGTATTCGGATTAGCCTGTTTGTCTCTCGAGTACCGTAAAGAAGGATGTGATTTCATCATGCTTTTTAATGCAGACAGAAGAATAGCCCTTGATAGAGCAAGTCCGGTTCCACTCTACTATCAGATATACAGAATAATCTCGGATTACATGAAGGAACCGAGTGCCGTTGGTAGAAAACTTCCAACGGAGGAAGCAATGATGAGGGTGTTTGACGTTAGCAGGGCAACCGTAAGGAGAGCTTTGCAGGCCCTGGAAAGCAGCGGACAGATCTCCAGGTCTCGTGGAAGAGGGACTATCATAACGAACAACGCTTCTCAGGAGCAGCTTACAACTATTCGAAGCTTTACCGAACAGATGAGACTTGAGAACCATGTGCCGATAACGAAGGTTGTTGAGGTGAAGAAAGTCAAGGCCGGTCCGGAAATGGCTAGAATTCTCCAGGTATCGGAAGACGAAGAGTTGCTTCAGGTTACCAGACTGAGGGGAAATGAATCCTACTTTCCTCTTGCGCTCTTCATATCCTTTCTTACATCTAGATCAAACCTTACCGGAGAAGAGAACTTTGAGGGTTCTCTTTATGAACTGATGAGAAATAGGGGAACGGCCGTAGTCGAAGGAGACGCGATCATAGAGGGACGGCTCGCAGAGGGGAGAATAGCGAAGCTTCTGAAGGTAGAAGAGGGGGCGCCGATCCTATATTACGAAAGAGTAGGCTGTACTGCTCTCGGTGAGTATGTTGAATTGGTGCAGTGCTGGTACGAAGCGACCCACTACAAATTCCGGATACATTTGACTACAAAGATTTGAAGGGAGAGATAATTATGAAGAAAAGCGGAATTCTGAACAAGGAGATATGCAACCTAATAGGTTCGATGGGCCACACAGACTTACTGGTAATATCTGACTCAGGGCTGCCTATTGCTTCTGACAGATACAGGATTGACGTAAGTATTGTAGGCGGAAAGCCAGGGGTCTTCGATGTTCTAGATCCCGTGCTGAAAGAGCTTGAAGTCGAGAAGGTTATCTTCTCCGAAGAGATGAAGACCGTTAGTCCGAAATGCCTCGAGGAGACGTTGAAGCATCTTCCTGAAGGCATAGAAGTGGAATTCGTTCCCCATGTCAAATTCAAGGAACTCACCAACACGCAGTCTAAGGGAGTAATCAGAACCGGCGAGCAGATACCATACTCAAGTATCATTCTCGTTGGCGGGGTAACCTATTGATGATCCGTTTACAACTCGCAAACGACACTCACATAAAGGATAGCTTTCTAAAGACTGCCAAAGAAGTCGCGGATTACATAGACATTCTCGAAGTCGGTACGCCTGCCGTTCTTGCGCACGGTATGACTCTGGTGAGAGAGATAAGCGAGATCCTGCCCGATCATGAGATTCTTGCAGATATGAAGATTGTAGATGGGGGTTATCTCGAAGCGGCGATGGCCTTTGAAAGCGGGGCAGATATCGTGACGGTTCTTGGATTCGCTTCCTTCAAGACGATTTCGGAAGTCAGAAAGGCTGCCGACCAGTTTGGCGGAGAACTTATGTTGGATACAATAGAGATTTCGGATCTCCAATCCTTTGCCGAAAAGGTCTCTCCGCTATCACCGGATTACATATGCATCCACACTTCGGCCGATCTGAGCGGTGTGGGTGAGAGCATGCACCTTCTTGAGTACGCGAAAAAGATAGAAATTATACGGAGAGTTCTTCCAGAGGCAAAGATCGCCGTTGCTGGCGGAATATCTCCCGACAATCTCTCCCATGTCTTCCCGTTGAAGCCCGATGTGGTGATCGCGGGACGATCGATCTGGGAGGCTGAGGACCCTGCAAGAGTAGCGTTCCAGATAAAGACGAGACTGGAGAAAGGTTCATGAAATTCGAAGACACGCTTGATCTTGTTATTGACGAGATAAGATCCGTCCTTTCGGGAGTAACAGATGAATCGATCGAAGAGCTTTCCGGAAGTATTCTAAATGCAAGAAGAGTCTTTCTCTTTGCGATGGGCAGGTCTGGCCTGGCAATCAAGGCCTTCGCGATGAGGCTTATGCATCTGGGTTTGAAGGTCCATGTTGTGGGAGAAGTAACCAGCCCCTCTTTGGGAGAGGGAGACCTTTTAATCATCGGATCTGCATCGGGGGAGACTCCTTCAGTGGTTCTTAACTGCAAAAAGGCCCGAAAATTTGGAGCCGGAATAGCTTCCATAACTGCCAGCAAAGAATCTACTGTGGCGGGACTAAGCAATATAGTCATTACGATTCCCACAAAGACTCCCAAAGTGCCCGACAGGGTTGGCGTCTCTTCGGTTCAACCGATGGGAAATCTATTCGAGCAATCACTGTTGATCCTAACGGATATTGTTGTAATGAATTTAATGGAGAGGTTGAGCATAGATTCGGAAACGATGTTCAAGAACCACGCAAATCTCGAATAAGGGAGGCGAAGGAATTGAAGTACAAAAAAGTGCAAAAGATAGATGAGAAGCTGTCGGCGCTCGGTTACGGCTGCTGGGGAATCTCAGGCCCGTCTTTCTGGGATGGGACGACAGATGAAGACTCGATCAAGACGATCCAGAGGCAATAGCCGGAGGAATAAACTTCTTCGATGTGGCGCCGGTGTATGGTCTGGGACACGCCGAGGAGGTACTCGGGAAGGCAATAAAAGGTTTGAGGGATAAGGTCTTCATTGCAACCAAGTGTGGTCTTCTCTGGGACGATCAGGGAAG
>NZ_JFHJ01000003.1:0-847 GCF_003666285.1 Mesotoga sp. HF07.pep.5.2.highcov
GTTCAACATCTTTTGAGGAGATTGTCGAGAACTATCCGATCTCGAAGGAACAGCTTTTTAATGGCCTTGGAATACCTGAGATGGTTTCTGTTGAGCTCAAAGTGAAGGACCTTACAGGAATTCTTGGTTTTATCGGTGAAGAAGAAGTGATATCGAGGGAGCATCTTTCAGCACTGATCGGAAAATTAGGTGAACCAATTTCATCTTTGGCCGAGCATAGCAAAGTGGATTTTGAAAATATTATCGAATTTGTCCAGTCAAGTGGTTTGGACGAGTCGACGGTCGTTTCAGAAGTTATGGCTAGTGGCCCTCCAGGGCTGTTCACATATCTCTTCAGCGGAAGATGGCCTTTTGAAACATCTGGAGATGGAGCAGTCATTGAAGAGAAAGAGACTGGCAGTGAAAATCATGGGCAATCCGCTTCAGTTGATATCAAGGGTTCTACAAGCTTGTTGGAGATCGAAAGGATGGTCCCGGATTTTGAAGCATTCCTTGAATATTTTGGCCTGCCGATCGATGAACCCAAGAGCTCGTTGTTGAAGGATCTGAAGACAAAGTACCAGATCGAGATTTCGGATATAAAGGATTATGTTTCCAACAATCAGTAGATCTGATATGAATAGCAATCGGTTCTACCTGCTCCTGTTGTATAATCGGAGAGGACTCCGGTTGAGTTCATACACTTAGAGGAGGGATAGACATGAAGAAATTGCTGTTGATTCTTGTCGTTTTTGGTATTGCAGTTGCCGTATTTTCAGAGCCCCTTTTAGTTTGGCCAGATAAGACACATGGGAAGCCACTTGTGGCGGGATTATATTCCCCTGTTTATGGAGAAGCCAAACTGGAC
>NZ_JFHJ01000511.1:0-4584 GCF_003666285.1 Mesotoga sp. HF07.pep.5.2.highcov
TCGCTTGCTAGAAGACGAGAGTTATAATCATTGACCGTCAACGGTCTACCGTCCTCTGACAAAGCGTAAAGAGTGGGTTATAAGAAGCGGGTTAGCAAGAACGGGTTATCAAAACCGGGTTGTGAAAACTCGAAAAAAGGTTTTGATTTGTGCAAAGGCACATTTGCTTTGGGAAGACGCAGTGAGGGACTTATGATAAACTGCTACCAGATGACAATTCCGGACGATTATGCAGTTCTTTTGTAGGGGCGAACGGCTGTTCGCCCAAAAGAGTACTGATAAGGAAACAAGAGCCACAGGGGACTGACGAGTTCCTGACGTCTGTCCCCGTCTAATCAGTCTCGCCTTCGGGTGGAGACATTTGCCGATTCACCGTAAACGATTCTCCGCACTTCGAGAAAGAGGAGAGAAAGATTTGGTACTACCGCAGTAAGTGATGCTGGCGCTTCCGAGCCAGGAAGAAAGTGAAGAGCCGGTAGACGATACTCTTGATCTGTGATCCGACTCAGAATCATGCATTTCTTATTGTTCTTCTGAGCGATAAGCCTACATCGTTTCAAACAAGCGGTTTTTCCAGCGAAAAGGGTCTTCGTTCTTAATCGTGCAGCCGTATTATAGAATAGTGTGTCGATTTCCTTTTGTCGGGCGAACGGCTGTTCGCCCAAATGAGTACTGATTAGGAAACAAGAGCCACAGGGGACTGACGAGCTCCTGACGTCTGTCCCCGTCTAATCAGTCTCGCCTTCGGGTGGAGACATTTGCCGATTCACCGTAAACGATTCTCCGCACTTCGAGAAAGAGGAGAGAAAGATTTGGTACTACCGCAGTAAGTGATGCTGGCGCTTCCGAGCCAGGAAGAAAGTGAAGAGCCTGTAGACGAGCCTCTTGATTTGTGATCCGATTCAGAATCATGCACTTCTTATTGTTTTTCTGAGCGATTAGCCTAAAGCGTTTCAAACAAGCGGTTTTTCCAGCGATAAGGGTCTTCGTTCTTAATCGTGCAGCAGTATCAAAGAATAGTGTGTCGATTTCTTTCTGTAGGGGCGAACGGCTGTTCGCCCGCGAGAGCAAAAAGATCTCGGAGGGTTGCGCTTTGGAACACAATGAGAGACTTATCAAAAGGCGGTCAATTAGACTGAAGGAGTATGATTATTCTCGAACCGGAGCGTATTTCTTGACAATATGTACGCATCGTAGGCAATGTTTGTTGGGATCCATGGTTGATAGCAGAGTAATCTTCAGTAGCATTGGCAAAATCGTTGTTGAAGAGTGGCTAAGATCTGCAGAAGTCAGAAAGGAAATCGAACTAGATGCGTTTGTGATAATGCCAAATCACCTGCACGGGATTGTAGCGATACATGGAGGCGAAAGGGAGATTGTCAGCAACTGTTTGGAAGCAGAAAGAAGAACTATGAAACCAAAGACGATTGGTTCTTTCGTCTCAGGCTTCAAAGCAGCTGTAACGGTTCGAGCGAACGAACTGCGCGGCACACCCGGGAAATCTATTTGGCAACGAAATTACTATGAACATGTCATCCGCAGTGAGAAAGAACTGAATCGAATTCGTGAGTACATTGAGAATAACCCCTTGAGATGGCAGATAGACAGAGAGAATCCCGACAGAAAGACAATTCAGGCTCGTTCAACTATTGAAGAGGACGATCTTTATCCTTGGGAAGATTGATCCTTAATAGCGGGCGTGCCGCCGCACGCCCCTACATCCGTTTGGATCGAATTTTTCGCACATACAACTCACAACTTGGAACTTGTAACTGTTATTTTCTGAGAACGGAGAACCGCTCAACAATCAACCAGTTTCTCTTGCTCTTACGAACCCGCCACCTGCTACCACCGACCACGGTTTCTCAAAAACGTTCATGATGCTGGTAGATGATTTCCGATATGGGAACTTTGAAATCAACTTCCGTGAAGAGATTTCTGCCAACCAGAGGGTGTTCCTTGATCATTGCGAACTCAAGCCTGTTCAGCTTTCCCGGTTTGTTCAGAATCTCCGACGGAACCTTTATCTTTCCGACGTCGTGGATCATCGAAGCGAAACGTAGCGCATCCCGTCTCTCTTCATTGAGAGACAGTCTCTCGGCTATTGCCATTGCCAGTGCGGTTACCCTTGCCTGGTGACCCGCGGTGTAGGGATCCCGCAGATTCATAGTCACTTCAAGCGCGTTAATGACGGTAAGAGTAATCTTTTTCAGTTCTTCCACGGTTCTTTGAAGTTCCCTCTCGGCAACCTTTCGATCCGTCACGTCGTGGATAATCGAGAGTATTCGATCATATCCATCTATTTCCACCCTCTTGCTGAATACCTCTACGTCTTTCACAGAACCGTCTGCAAGTCTATGTTTGAAATCGAACTTTATCTTTTCCCTATTGAAAGCCTTCTTCATTTCTTCGGCAAGTGCTTCCGCATGAAGAGTATTCACATCTTCAATGCGTTTCGATAGAAGAGTCTCCTTATCCCAGCCGTAGAAATTCAGAGCTGCATCGTTAGCATTCACGAATCTTCGAGTTTCTGGATCGAGAACGATCATAACTGCTAAATTCTCGTTGAACAGATTTCTCAGACTCTTCTTGCTTTTCTGAAGCTCTTCCTTCGCAGTCTTTAGATAATCCTCACTTTCGATTCTCTTTAGAGCATATGCGATTTCGCTTGAAATCCATTTCAGAAGCTGAAACTCTTCACTGTCCATTGTCAAATGCTCCAAAGTATTAACGCGGAGGACCCCATAGGTCTTCTCTTTTGTTTCCAGTTTGAATGAGAATCTATGCTCGTTCTCCAATTTCGATGACTTAAGTGGGCAGTCGTGTTCTTTGCAGGCAGAAGCGATTGAGAGTAGTTTATCGCTCTTCAGAAAATCGCGGGCGCAAGCAGGTATATTTTCGGTCGGAGAATAATCGTATGAATTATTAACTATCTGATTGCTCGAATCCACATAATAAACGATCTCATCGCTAAAGAAGATCTTCGCATCGAGATAACCGCGCGTTTCCATAAGTGTATCTCGTATTCTTTCAGAAAGCTCATTTCGACCGCTGCAGTGGTTTACAATACTTGATATTTTGCAGACTAGATCTACTGTAGAGCCTTCACTTCTTTTCATGCGCGTTGACTGAGTTCTCTCACTTACCTCTTCAAAACCAGATGATCTGCTCATTTTCTCGTCTCGCATATCATTCCCCCGGCGGACTAACACTATGCCAATCGGATTCAGAAAAACTTACGTATGCAGAGCTCCCTCATTAAACATCTCGGAAAGTCCTTTCGAAAATTATATCATTCGTTTGCTACTGATGCGAGCTGTCTAAGAGCAATGTGCTGAAAAGCACAGATTATGTGGAAATGGCTTTAAACAAAACAGAAGCGGTTTAGGCTGAATATTCGTCTCGGGAGTACAAATCAGTCAATCTGAATCTCCCTTAGATACTCTCTTGAAAAAATAAAAGCCCTCCGAAGAGGGCAGCAATTTGAATTGTCTACTTCAGCTTCAATAAACGTCAAACTCGATCCGATAGTAAATTACCTGATCACTGGTATTATCTGGGACTTCCCAGTCAGTGCCTGTTAGTGCGGTTCCAATAGCAGCATTAGAAAACGTTTCAGTCGCTGCATCCTTTAGCGTCGACCGAATCATCTCAATATCACCATCTCCAATAAAGATGACCGTGGCCGTGTATCTTCCGTTAGTCCCTGTGTAATATACTGCATAGTTTTTATCGTCTATGTCTCTACCGAGAGAATCAATCGTCGAAACATTGTTGACTAATCCCGTGTCACTATCCAAGCCGTTAACATAGGCAGCATTTTCGAGTGCGCTTGCAAGAGTTTTTAGATTTTGTGCAACCTGTGTAGCCTTTGATTTACTGATAGCATTCAGCGCAACTGGAGTGATTGTGGCGATTAACGCAGCGATAACTGCGAGAACGATAAGTAGCTCAACCAGAGAAAATCCTCTTTTTCTGTTTTTCATTATACCCCTCCTATAATTTAGTGGTATTTAATCTATTGTGACAGCTATGAGCTGCAAGGGCGTGCCAAAATCACGTAAGAATTGACTATGTTTTTGACGGCGATTCGCTGAAACCAACGGCTGGTAGATCCTTTAGCAGTTTTTTGGCAATATTTCCTGAATAGTCTTCTAGTTCAGCACAGCTTGAAGAGATAAGACTTCTCTTCATAATTAACAATTGTGAGTTTGATCTGCAGTAAGAAAGAGAGGAAACATCTCAAGATATGAATTAACTGTCTAGAGTAAATCGGATTCTTTCAGATTGCCAATCTGTGGTATTAAGGGGAAAAGACTGAAGTGAGTTTCCTAATTGTTGAAAAAGCCGTGAAATGGATTTCATTTGCTTTTGCAGATAGAACTCCGTGCTTATCGGTTGCCTTTTGTGGCGAGGCTTGCTTCTAAAAAGCTTGCTCCAACTTCGTCGAGATTCCAATATTTGCTGCAGGGCTAACTGCCGTTCGCCCCTACTGTAAGAAGCTCTTTCTATGCTTTTTAGACGAATACCCTCCGCCACTACGTGGCCCTCCTCCCTCAAGGGAGGATTTAAGATCAGGATCAT
>NZ_JFHJ01000665.1:0-2393 GCF_003666285.1 Mesotoga sp. HF07.pep.5.2.highcov
GCTGAAACAAGTTCAGCATGACAAATTATTACGCTTTGAGAATCAGCAAAGGCTGTCAAACCCGTCATGACTTCTCAGTCGTCCCTCTCATTGTCATCCCGAACTTGTTTCGGGATCTTTGTTTTTTTCTTCGCGGAGCACGAAAAAGGGACAGACCATTTGAGCCGGTCAGTCCCTGTTTCGCTCACAGCGATCAGCGTCGAGCGAAAAGCGGCTCTGTATGGGTACTGACATTACCTCTCTCATCTTGACATTCGCGAAGATTATCCCCTTGATCCTTTCCTTTCGAGTAGTTTTATTTTTGATGCAACGTTACCCTTTTCGAGTAGATTATTTGTGATGCATATCGCAATCTTGACATAGTATATGCTTTGATGGTATTATCTATACGAAAATCTGTCTCGGAGGATTCTGTTGAATCGGCCGAGCAAAATGTTGGGGCACTCCAGACCGTTGGGGTGCTCTTTTTTTGAGGTGCATAATGATGAGAGGCTCAGTAGTTTTGATTGATGGTGGCTATTTAAAAGTGTTACTTAAAAGCAGTTTTGGAGAACCAAAGGTTGATTTTGCAAAGTTCTCATCAATAATAGCTAGTGATGGCCAAAGCAAGTTGATCAGAACTTACTACTATTATTGCCTTCCATTTCTTTCTTCTTCACCATCTGATGAAGATAGAAAGCGCCATGATGCTGCCCAACGTTTTCTGAATAAACTCAGAATGATAGACAGATTCGAAGTAGTAATCGGAAAGCTAGAACTTCGAGGGTTCTCGACCAATGGTGAGCCAATTCTCGTACAAAAGAGAGTTGATATAGCCCTGGCGGTTACTTTAGTTCGACTCTCGTATTCTCAATCAATAGATACTTTCCACCTTGTTGCTGGTGATTCGGACTTTATTCCAGCAGTAGAAGCCGCTAAAGACCAAGGGAAAAGCGTTATTCTGTGGCATTCGGAGGACTCAACTTATCACAAGGATCTCTGGCAAGTGTGCGATGAGAGGCATAAGATCGACCAGCAGTTAATAGATAAGTGTATCCGCGATTGAAAAACTATCCTCTAAGAAGGAAACAAACCTTATTATGCTTTTCAAACAAACAATTACTCGGTTTCGTAGGGCCTTTCTGGAACTTTTGTGACTCCGTTCTTGAGCACCACGAGATGTATGGAAGCGAAAATTGCTTTCATACGTAAGTAGAATAGTCGGTACCTATTTCGCTCTCTCCTTCTCTTGCGCGAAGCGAACTCTCGGATATGCTCTTTCTCAGCTCTTGTAAGCGTTCAGCAATCAGCCTTACTTAACAAGCGCATCTTGTAGTAATCAATGGGAGACTATTTTGAAGCGCAGAATCTTGAGACTGATTGTCTCATTCTTTCTGTATGAATGACTAAAATTGTTGTGCCTGCCCTGTGGTTAGGAATCATTTTGAAAGGGCGCGAATGTTCTAAGAAATCCCGCAGGCGTAACTATTGCAGTTCCTTCGAACTTCTCGACATCAAGCAGGTGATGATCTCCAGATACAATGTATTTTGCGCCTGCCTGAACCGCGCATGAGATGAACTTGGTATCATCCGGGTCTTCGATAGCGATTGCAATATCTTCAGGTGAGTCAACTACTATCGAGCTATTCCTCAAGTAAGATACTAACCTGTTTAACTCATCTTCATTGATTCCGGTGATGCGTAACATTTTACCACGCGACAGGACATTAATAAGCTCCTGAAGAGTCTCTTCAGAAAAAACTAGATCAAAAGCGCCCTCTCTCCAGAGATCAAGGATTTTTGCAGGAGAACCCTTGCTAGATATGATCGCAGATATTAGAACATTGGTGTCAAGTACGACTCTTTCCATTCCTTTGACTCACTTATCTCTTCTTGACTCCTCTAATGCTTCGCGGATTTCTTCTTCAATTTCTTTTTCAGTCAAAGACTCGGTATTGGTTCTCACTCTCTGAACTAACTGAAAAAAATCTGACTTTGCCCTCTCCTTGTTAATCACTGCAACAGGCGTAAGAACTATTCTTCCTTCTTCCACTTCAACCTGTACATAGTCGCCTTCCTTTAATCCAAGAGAGTCGAATATCTGTTTTGGTATCGTGACCTGTCTACTTCTTCCCGCTTTAACTAATTCCATATAATCACCCTTCATAATATTACTGTATTAGTATTATTATATCATCTGACAGTTGTACAGCGAAAACGTAACCCTAGGAACTAGTTAGCCCCTGCGTTTATCTTTCAATGACTAGCAATGAAAGAGAATAGAAATGCTGAAACAGGTTCAAATGACAAAGCGACGCTGTTCTGATCTTATCGATCGACATTTCCATGCTTTTGCACAGGTAACGCAGTTCAAGTAAGAATCAAGGTTTGTAAGACTTCAAATGATAGAATTG
>NZ_JFHJ01000255.1:0-876 GCF_003666285.1 Mesotoga sp. HF07.pep.5.2.highcov
AAACCGTCCTTAGTCCAAGAGCATGGACCCGTCCTTCGAAAGAGCCGCTGGGTGCTGCTGAAAAAACGTCCTTGGTTCTTCGTTCCGACGCTACGCGTCCAGGTTCTTGGTTCTTCGTCCGGGACCAGATCCCGAAACAAGTTCGGGATGACCCTTAACAGAGGTTCCAAACAGGAGCCTGAACAAGATTATTTCAGGACAGGCTCATTGGTATGACAACTAACGGTTATTGTGAAAAGGCTAGATTCTGTCATTCCAACAAAGCTCCTGGTCGGAATCTGGATGCTCTTGCTTCACAGCAATCCCCAGCGAACGGTGACCACTCTCTTGGTCTTCCTACCTCTGACCACTGACCTCTACCCTCGGTTTCCCCCTTCGACCCCCAGATCCTTAACAGGAGCGCTTCAGGATGACTAGATGAGTTGGTTCTGATCAGAGTGCTTCAGTTTGCCAGACCCTAGACCCAAGACCGGCTATCAATTCCGTCATTCTGAACTTGTTTCAGCATCTTGAGCTTCCTCTTTCTCAGATCTTGGCTTTAGAGAACTACGGATCATTGACCTTCAACTCCGTGACTTCACAGCGCCTGGCAAACAGCAATAGTTAGTTTCACTCGCGAAGAGTTCATCTCCTGTGTTTGTGTAGCTGGTTTGCTATTCTCCGTTCTTCATTCTGCCAGGAACGGTATGTTTCTCATACTTCTTTCTTTTCAAAGACCTTGTAATCAATTACGGTTAGCAGTACTGTCGCTGCCAGCAATGAGACTAGATAGATCCAGTCGATAGTTCCCTTCTGAGCCACACTCGATCCCAGTATAAAAGGATAGGGATTCAGCCAGGAGAGTGCGTCAATCATGCCGAGTATTGGCAATCCTAG
>NZ_JFHJ01000253.1:0-17162 GCF_003666285.1 Mesotoga sp. HF07.pep.5.2.highcov
ACAAAGCTCCTGGTCGGAATCTGGATGCTCTTGCTTCGCGGCTCTCCTCGGCGAACAGAGAACCTCTCAACGGTCAACCAGTTTCTCTTGCTTTTCCTACCACGAACCGCGACCCCCAACCACGGTTTCTCCAAAACCCAGATCCCGAAACAAGTTCGGGATGACAGCGAGTGATTATTCCGAAAAGGATAGATTCCGTCATTCCGACAAAGCTCCAGGTCGGAATCCGGATGCTCTTGCTTCACGATTTGACGAAGAACGAAGAACAGATCCTCGCTCTGGAACGAAGTACAAGTTTTTTATTCGGAGAACGGAGAACTGCTCAACGGTCAACCAGTTTCTCTTGCTCTTCCTACCACGAACCCGCAACCCCCAACCCCGGTCTTTCCAGCTTCCCTTCGTCTCTTAGCAATCGGCCAGCGGCTCTTCTCGTGAACGGTGAACAGCCCGACGGATAACCCATGCCTTGAACTTGTAACCATTCTAAATAGTCATAAGAAGACCGATAATATTTGTCTAGAATTACATGGAGGTATTTATGAAAAGGATTGTCACAATAATGTTTTTACTCGCATTGATAGGAGTGTTTACTATGGCCAGTACTGAAATACCAGTAGTTGATGCTAATTTGCCAGAGAATCTAGAAACCGCGACCTTCGGATTAGGCTGTTTCTGGGGTTCTGAAGCGGTATTTGGAGGGATAAGCGGAGTATATAGGACCAGCGTTGGATACGCAGGAGGCACGAAGGTTAATCCAAGCTACTATTCTCTTGGAGACCACACTGAGGTAGTTCAGATACAGTTTGATTCTTCAGTAATCTCCTATGAAGAACTTTTGGAGCTTTTTTGGCTTTCTCACAACCCTTATGTGAATTACAAGATTCAGTATATGTCTCTCATTCTCTATCACAATGAACAACAGAAAGAGACCGCTGAAATGTTCATTGATTCGAAGGAGAACGAAACCGGCAGGAAGGCGGCCACAGAAGTCTCGCGGATGACCGAGTTCTACAGAGCCGAGGATTACCATCTCAAGTTTTACCTCCAGAGAGATAAGGAGATTCTAAACGATCTTCTAAGATATTACGAAGACATCTTCGCTTTGAACGATTCAACTGTGGCCGCGAGGCTCAACTCTCTTCTGGCAGGCAAGGGAGACCGAGATCTCATGAAAAACGAGTACGAAGGCTACGGTCTCCAGGATATAGCTCTCGAAAAGGTGAGAAAGATGCTCTATTAGAGAGAAAAGAGTTTCGGAAAAAACCAAGTTAGAGCCTGGTCTGGATTAAGGGGTAAGAGAGAGAAGTAGATAAAACTCATTATCGAGAGTGTGACTTCAATATACGAGACTTGATAAAAGTTGTCTGTCAACGGTCTACGGTCATCAGCGAGAGCTGGGAGTAATGTTGTTGTGATTAGACGCAAGGCGCCGAAAAGCATCGGCCACGCAAGGTCGACTCCGCAGGGAAGTGATGCACTTATAGAACATTGGACGCAATGCCGGCAAAGATCGTGCCGGGACGCAATGCACTGAGGAGCATCAGTGGACGCAAGGCTGGGCAAGAACTGCCCAGGTCGCAATGCCCGCTTCACGGGGAAAGAGCGGATGAACGCTGCTAAAAACCACGTTATCCGTCAACGGTCCTTCGTACCTACCGAGAAGATCAAATCCAGATCCCGAAACAAGTTCGGGATGACAGAGTGAGGAGCTTCCGAAAGTCGATGTTTGGATAACTTCCTAAGTTGCAGCAAAACCTTGAACTGGTGACCCGGTTTTGTTCACGAAACCCCAGACTCGAGACGAGACCCGTCTTGTTAGGTCTTTTTACTTGCAACTTGGAACTTGCATCTTGCAACTGATTTTTCGCTCTTTCCAACCCCCTACCTGCTACCCCCAACCCCGGTCTTACAACTCATCTCTCAATCAATTCCACTCCCGCGTTCCTGAATTCCTCTAGTGTTCTCTGAACATCGCCCTGGTTAGCCTCAACCCCTTTTGTTCCGTTCATTATTACGTTTATCTTCAAGCCTGCCAGGAGGGCATCGTGAACGGTATATTTTAGGCAGTAGTCAAGAGCAAGCCCGCAAATGTCCAGTTCCTCGATTCCAAGTGCCTTGAGAAGTCCGTCGGTTCCAAGCTGTGTTCCATCGTTCTCTCTGAAAATCGAGTAGCTGTCGACGTGGGGGTGAGTCCCCTTTCTTACTATATAGTCGAAGCGCCAACTCTCTATGTCTTGATGAAACTCTGCTCCATGACTTCCCTGTTGACAGTGAACAGGCCACAAAACGGGGCCGATCCCTTTTCCGTTGTCAAACGGTGTAAAAGGGTCTTTCCCATGATTGACCGCAAAGCTCATGTGATTCGACGGATGCCAGTCCTGGCTCGCAACTATCACCTTGTACACGGGGTCTTTCATTGTTCTGTTTACCACTGTGTTGATCTTGCTCGCATCGTTTACGGGCAGTGCGCCGGTTTCATAGAAGTCGTTCTGAACATCTACGACTAGCAGTGCTTTACGCATTTCAATCGCCTCACTTTCAAATTTCTAAAGCGCCCTTAACTTTTTGCGAAGTTCTTCATCAACTGAGCCAAGGGCGAAAAGCGTGATGTCGTCCGGTCTTAGCTTCTGAACCCTCTTGATCAGTTCAGCGAACTCGTCCCATCGACCTGTGTAATTGAAAGCTCCAAGTCCGATTCTAATATCTTTCAGCGATCCATGAAGACTGCGGATCTTCTCTATCCTGGTGATCACTTCATCCGGTTCCTTTCCATATGCCATAACGACGGCCGAATCAATCAACCCGCTCTTCAACCACTCTTTCCAGGGTTGCAGACGCTCACTTACAGCTCTTTCTGAATAATCATCGTAGACCGCACAGGATAACTTTTTCCCTTTGGCTCTTACGACTTCGGAGATCATCGAGACCTGTCTCGTGATGGAATAGATTCTGAAGCGAAAGAAGGTGTCCTTACTTTCGATAAGTTCCTCTCGATTGAGCCACTTTCTGTATTCAGCGAGAGCAAGCGGATTGTAGCCGAAGCTCTTGAATGGGTACCTTATGAAGTCAAGATGAACCTCTTCCACATCGTAATTTGAAATTTCCGAAGCAATTTGGGCAGTGAATTCTCTCACATCTGGGATACCGGGATCTATGTACGGCCCGAATACTTCTTCTAAATTGCTAGATGAACACTCAAGCATAGAATTGCCGCTCTCGTCTACGGTGATCCATTCCGGTCTCCTGTTCAATACATGCTTTTCGGAAAGGGGTCTTTGCTTTCCAAAACCCCAAACAAGGTTAACGTTCATCCATGCCGAAATCTTGAACTCCCTTCCGCAAGCCTTTTCTATGGTCATCTGAAGTGCATCAAAGTCTTGAACTAATTCTTCGGCGGGAGGGAGCATATTTGAGGAGTAGTAAGAATCGGCGCGATTAACAACCTGTATGTAAGCCCTGAAGGCATTAATCCTGTCTAGCTTTTCGATCATTCTGCTCAGAGATTCCCGAGATACGAGTTCCTTGCTAGGAACCCACACTTCCGGTCTGAATCCGCTCATCTTCTCCTCCATTCAATATGTCGGCAATTCTGTCCAGACTATCAGATGAAGTCGATCACGTTAGATTTTTCGCTTATTTCCGGGATTATTATGCCCTTGCCGTCCGCCATTACTACCGTTACGCCGGGGCCGTGACCGGTAATTATACAGTCTCCGTGCACAACTACTCCGATAGTAACGGAGCCCTCCATATAACCTCCAAGTCCGAAAGAATCGTTGTGGTTCTCAAGGGCTACAAAATCGCCTATTCTTAGCCTGTCGAGACCGACTTTCTTTATGAGTGCCCTGTCATTTGTAATGATGTCGTAGTCTCCGCCGGAAGGATCTCCCGATCCTGAGCCGGAACCCATGAGATAGCCCGGTACTATTGCCCTAACTGGAAAGTGGATCTTTCCATCTCCTTCTCCAACGGGAATTCTATCGAGAAGTTCTGGATCGATATTGTAAACCCTTATCGAAGGATAGTCCTCAAGCACCAATCCTTGGCCGAATCCGACAACCTGTATCTTGTCTCCAATCGCCATCTTCTTCTTTATGTCTTCTTTGAAGTGAATCAAGACATGATTTATGCCGCCATGTTTGCCTATTACTATTCCCTTCTCCCCTTTTGCATCTCCGCTGATCAAAGTGGCCGAATTGCCGATACAGGAATAGCCGACATATGCCGCGTTTTTGTCGTTGTCCGGGTTCTTCGTAGAAACATCCGGTTCAACATGGTCGCCCACCATCTTGAATGCGCTGTCCCCAAGAGCGAAGTTATAGGTTATTCCACCAGTGCCGGGAAAGAGTCTGGGAGTCCCATCGACTTCCAGTCTGAAGGGGCTTCTCCTCAAGGGATGGGCAACTTCTCCGCTTACCGAGATCTTCACTACAGAAGCTTTGTTTGTACGCAATGTACTTTCCTCCATTCAATCGTTGTGTTGTTTTGAAGTACATATATATTATATCAACCCGATAACGCTTGTCCGAACCGTGATATAATCCACGCTGGAGGTTATAAGATGTTTTATCCGGGACATATACAGAAGGCAAAAAGACAGATTCAGAATTACATAAAATCGGTTGATGGAATAGTCGAGCTGCTCGATGCGAGAATCCCTCTTTCGAGCAGAGCCTATGAAGCAGAGAAATTGTTTCAAAAGAAACAGCGCATTGTCGTTCTAAACAAATCCGATCTCGCCGATCCGAAGATCACTTCGATGTGGAGAGACTATTTCAAGTCAGAGGGAAGTGACGTTGTCGAAGCCTCGCTGAGATCGACCGACGCAAAGCAGTTCATTATAAGAGAAATAGTACCGTTATTGAAAAGCAGATTCTACGAAAAGAGATTCATGGTTGTAGGAATGCCCAACGTTGGGAAGTCGACATTTATCAACAGACTCAAAGGCAAGAAATCACTGGCCGTTGGAAATAGGCCGGGAATAACTCGAGGGGTCCAGTGGATAAACGTCTCGGAGAGTATAGCAGTTCTCGACACGCCGGGGATACTATATTCAGATCTCCGATCTCCACACATAACTACGAAGCTTCTTGCGGTTGGTTCCCTACCGTACGAGAAGTTTGACCCTCTTGACGCCTTCGAAAGGGTGCTTGCCCTAATTGTCGAGAGGTATGGGAAAGGTCTCCTCGAGGATTACCTCGGTGAGGAATTCTCCAATCAAGAAGAGTTTGTCGAGAAGTTCTGCAGAAGAAGAAACTATCTTGCCAAACAGGGGGCGCTCGACACTACCAGAGGAGCCCACACTTTTCTCAGGGAGGTCGCTGCCGGGAAGGCAGGCAGACTCTCTTTCGAAGATCCTGAAAGCTTTTACACCAGTGATTCGCCAGAAGCGGAGTGATTTCTCGCTTTGTTTCTCAAATCGCTCCATATGCGATCAATGAAGCTATAGGTCAGCCACTCTTCTACTATGTGCAGTTTTCTCGTGCCGATTCTGGTTGGTTTGACGATGCCCTCCTCTCTTTGGAAATATCCCCTTGCTATTGCGGAGTGAAGGAGATATCTCATCCTCACCGGAAGCCTTCCGAAGTGTTCTTCAAGACGGCGGAGATCTAGTTGACCACCGTAAAGTGCCCAGAAAGAGTAATAAAGAATCGCTGAAAACTTCACCATTTTGATTGTCTTACTGACAGGAAGCTTTCCAGAATCGAGAAATGAGTAGTATTCATCGAGCGAAAAGGTGTTGGTTCGAAACTCCTTTCCATTAAAGGAAGAAGCGCTCGTGCCAATTCCCATAAAGAACTCGCGTGAAACAGAGCTGTATTTTCTTCCTTCGTTTCTCTTCTTGAAGGTCCAGAGTGAGTCCCTAATATAACCTTTTGAGAGAGCGACGTTTTCCAGTTCTTCCAGAATCTCGAGTTCCTTCTCGGGATCGTTCTTAGTGTTTTTGTACGCCGTATCTGCGAAACGCATCATTGGATAGACTGATACCTGTTCCGGGCCGTAAGAAATAGCCGTCTCAAGATCCTCTACGATTCTTCTCCGCGCAAGCTGGTAATCGAAGATCAAGTCAACGTCAACAAAGTCAAAGCCCGCCGAAGTAGTCGCGGCTATCGAATTCAGCGAAACGACGGAATCCTGTCTCCTTCGCCCCATCGAGTTCAAAGTGAAATCGTCGAAGGATTGGATCCCGAGACTAACGAAGTTAACGCCAGTCTCTCTTATTTCCTCAAGCCTCTTGCTGGAGACATCTGCCGGGTGGATTTCAAGAGCGATTTCGCCATCAGTCATTTCCCTGAAATGGGAGACGACTCCCTTTAGAAGGTCCAGGTCATAAGAAGGTGTCCCGCCCCCTATGTATATGGAACTGAATTGTCCAACTCTCTGTAGTTCGGATTCGCGCTTCAAAGCCGTCAAGTATTTGTTTGTCAGTTTAGAGTCGTATTTGATTTTGTTGTAGGGGCAGAAGCTGCAAAACTCCGGGCAAAATGGCACGTGAATATACAGCCCTGGAGATGAATCGAAGGCCATCGGGCCACTACCATCCACGTTTTGTATTCTGAACAGCTTTTTTCCAAGTTCCATGACTCTTTCGGCCAGACCCATTTTTCGCCCTCCCGCTCCATTCTAGTACGTAAAGTGTGTTAATATAATATATGTTCTGAGCATATATCTTATCCTATCTGGAGGTGTTACATGAAAAAGGACGTAGTAATAGTGGGAGGAGGTCCCGCCGGAATCGTCACGGCGACGACGGCAAAGAAGACCTATCCCGACAAGAGCATTGTGGTTATTAGAAGGGAACGTGAAGGAGTAGTCCCCTGTGGAATTCCCTACATATTCCATACTCTTCCGACTGTAGATGCCAATACCATGCCTATTAAAGGCGCTGAGGATCTGGGAATCGATTTTATTTTCGATGAAGTTGATGAGATCAGCACTGATTCCAAAATGGTTAAGCTCTCCGGTGGGGAGTCTATCGAATATGAGAAGCTGGTTATCGCCACTGGTTCACAACCGATATTTCCTCCAATAAAGGGCAGCAAGCTTCCTGGTGTCTTTACCATAGCCAAGGACAAAGAGTATCTGAAGAGTGTATACGCTGCCGCCAAATCGGCGAAGAAAGTAGTGGTTGTTGGTGGAGGTTTTATAGGAGTTGAGGTTTCAGACGAGATCCTCTCCGACGGCAAAGAAGTCTATCTGGTCGAGGCCGTTGACCAGATATTGATGGCGGCCTTTGACAAGGAATTCGGAACCATGGTAAGCGAAAGACTTGAAAAGAAAGGCACGAAACTGCGCACCGGGATGAAGCTGTGTGAGATCAAAGGAGAAGACAAGGTCTCCGGAGTCGTACTTGACAATGGTGAAGAGATCGAAGCAGATATGGTGATACTTTCAATAGGGTACAGGCCGAACGTGAAGCTTCTGGAGAACATCCCCGTTCACAGGGGTATAACCGGTGGAATCTGGGCCGATGAATACATGAGAACCAGTGTTCAAGACGTCTTTGCAGCCGGTGACTGCGTCGAACACAAGTGCTTCTTCACGAGAAAGCCCAGTAGACTGATGCTGGCCTCCACAGCTGCTTTTGAGGCAAGAGTGGCTGGTTCGAATCTTTTCAGCCTAAAGATGGTAAGGGAGAATCACGGAAATCTTGGAGTGTTCTCCACTTCGGTGGCCGGGCTTACGGTCGCTGCTGCAGGTCTTACTGAGTGTACAGCAAAGATGGAGAATTTTGATTACGTGGTCGGGGTTGCAAAGGGAATAGACAGACATCCCGGTTCGCTTCCCGACAAGTCGGAAATCTTTGTCAAGATGGTCTTCTCCAAGGAGAGCGGGATTCTTCTTGGAGCCCAGATGGCAGGCGGAAAGAGTGTCGGAGAAATGATCAATATTATCGGGCTAGGTTTGCAGAAAGGAATAACCGTGAACGATTTCCTCACGATGCAAATCGGTTCCCATCCACTACTCACGGCTGCCCCTACTAGCTATCCGTTAACTTTAGCGGCTGAAAATGCTCTAATGAATTTGAGAAAGGAATAAGAAACACTACAAATAGAAGAAGCTACCTTTAGGGTAGCTTCTTTTTATCTTGAAGGATATCACTTTGCTTTCCCCTGATTAGCGACGGCCTGTTGTGCCTTTGCAATCTCTTCGGGGTCGCCCAGATAATAGTGCTTTATTGGTTTTAGATCGTCATCCAGTTCATAGACTAAAGGTATTCCGGTCGGAATGTTCAATCCTACGATCTCCTCGTCTGGGATATTGTCCAGATACTTGACAAGTGCCCTAAGGCTATTTCCGTGGGCAACTATCAGCACTTTCTTTCCAGACTTTATCTGTGTGGATATCTCATTTTTCCAAAGTGGCAGGAATCTTGCCACTGTGTCCTTAAGACATTCGGTTCTGGGGAGTTCCTCGTCTGAAAGAGACCGGTATTTCGGGTCGTGACCTGGAAATCTCTCGTCACTCTCTTCGAGCGCAGGCGGCCGAATATCATAGCTCCTCCTCCAGATCTTCACCTGTTCTTCGCCGTGTTTTGCGGCGGTCTCAGCTTTGTTAAGGCCCTGGAGGGCTCCATAGTGTCTCTCGTTCAGTCTCCAGTCCTTGATCACCGGAATCCACATGAGATCCATTTCGTCCATTATGTACCAAAGGGTTCTTATTGCCCTCTTCAGAACTGAAGTGTAGGCAAGATCGAAATCGTATCCATCGGCCTTCAGCACCTTCCCCGCATTCTCTGCTTCCTCTCTTCCCTTTTCGGAGAGATCAACATCGGTCCAGCCGGTGAAACGGTTCTCTTTGTTCCATGTGCTTTCTCCGTGTCTTACCAGTACGAGTTTGGTCATCTTTCTCCTCCTTCCTTATATCTCCTACATTATAAACTATTCTTCAAACTGAGGTAGATCGGTCCATCTTTTGAAAAAAAATCAATAGTTCGCGGTCTTATTTCCTGTTCTTTGTCATCCATTCGACCGCGAAATCTACCAGTTCTACTTGGGGAATTAAGACTGCTTTTCCATATCCAACCACTCCCCTATTGACAGTTGTTGGGAAGGCTTCTTCGAAAGTTTTTCCTATCGTTTCAAAGTCTTCCGTTTCAAGCTCATAGTCGATGAACTCTCTCCAGACTCTCTTTCCGTTTTCAATTATAGGGGCTCCATCTTTGCAAAGTTTTCTCGATGGAAAATCGGCGCGGTACTCTGCAAGATGTAAAGAGCTGTTATTCCGATGGCTCACCCCCAGGAGCAATATGTAAGCATTGAGATCATACAATCTGGCCAGAGGCGATCCCTCTCCCATTCCAAACTCCAGTTCGTGGTTATCTACTATGTAAGAGGCTCTCTTGCCTCTCGCAACGAAAGAAACCTGGGGGTGATCGCTCCTGATGACACCCTTCATCTTTCTAAAGGTCTCGGGGATTACACCCATTCCTCTGGTGGGGGTTTCGACCCTGTTGAAGGGAGGCATTGTCCTTCTAATTGGGTCGAACCAGCTCTCTGGAACAGGGGGATTTGTCCAGTTAGATGGCTCGCTTAGATCTCCGGAATGAGCCGGCATAACAAGAGTTCCATCCTCGTCTAGAATTGTTTCAAGTGCCTTTACTACGGCAACAGCACCGCCACAGACCCAGCCCAGTCTGCTCAGGGAAGAATGTACTAGCAATACCATTCCCCTTTTGACTCCAAGTTGTTTAAGACTGGAGATAAGACTCTTCGTAGTTACCGGCCCGTTATTGCTCAGCTTCACTGCTTCTGCTTCACTCATTTACTACTCCCGAAAATCGATCACAATGAACTTCATCATTTCGCGATCAACCATTTTATTTCAATCTCGGCGCTTCTCCTGTCTGCGGAAGAGTCCTCAAAAATGACCTTCAGATTGTATTCACCATCGCCTTCAAAGATCAATTCATTTTTCGTTTCTTCCCAATCATCGGCGAGACTGGCGACTTCTTTCCCGTCCCTTTCCACTACCAGATATGCGTTGTTGCCGATCATAACTTTTTTGTCCATTCGCGCTATAAGCTGCTGACCCGGCCTGAGTGAGACGGTGGCAAAGCTGTTTCCCGAATCTCTGGCATAGAGTGTCTTACTCTCGTAGCCGTCGAATCCAGCCAGGCAGAGTGTCAAGATCACAAGCCCGATTATTCCCAGAATTGTAAAAAAACGACCTACATCGATAAGGGTCAAAGTCATTACCTCCGTAGTAGCCTGTATTAGATAAATTATAACCGAATTAATCCGAGATGTCGTTCTTAGAACCGCTGATAGAGCAGAAATTTGAGACTGTAATCACGTCTAATTAGGACGATTTCAGTCGATGTATAATTGAAAGGATAATTATGAGCCTCATGTCTAGAATTAATGGCTTTCCGTTTTCAAATATTAGATTCGCATTCACTATATCCATTTGGTTTTGGACATGAGAGACTATATTATTGTTATAGAGATAGTTGAAAGGGGGTAAACTGCCTTGAAGATAATTATCTTTGGTGGTACCGGAAGAGTGGGGAGGGTCATTCTAGATAGGGCCTTAGGCGAAAATCATATAGTCACAGTCTTCGTTGGAGACGTTTCAAAGTTGACCGTAAGAAAAGAGAATCTTAGGATCTTCCAGGGGGACGTCTTCAACAGTCAGAGTGTAAGGGACGCAATAAGAGGTCAGGATGCCATAATCAGTGCCCTCGGTCCAGACAATTCGGGCAGTGTCAACGATACCCTGGCAGTAGCTATGAGAAATATTGTCAGTGGTGCAAGAGAAACCGAGGTAAACAAGATAGTCACGATCGCGAATTCCGGGATTCTTCAGCTTTCCCCTAGAGAGCTAAGGCTCGATTCTCCCAACTATCCTCAGTACCTGAAAAAATCTTCAAGAGAATTTCTGGACGCGTTCGAAATCCTCAAGACTTCTGAACTGGATTGGGTTGTCGTATGTCCTCCATTCATGACTTTTTCGGAGGGCAACCAGAGTTACAGGGTTTCTGCCGATTTCCTTCCAGAAAATGGAGTGAAGATTTCGGTTCAGGATGTCGCTGAATTTGCCTTCAAACAGTTGTTCACCTCTGAGTACTCTCAGAAGAGAGTTGGAATAGCCTATTAGAATGGAGTTATCTTGAAAAGAGAAAGCCCCGGTTCGGAAATACGTATTAACAGGCTGGAGGCACTTACCGATGGTGTTTTTGCCATTGCCATGACTATTCTCGTCCTATCACTCGAAGTACCAAACAGAAGTCAGGTCACGAGCCAAAGCGAACTTGTTCAGAACATCATGAGCAAGGGTTATCAGTTTTTGAGCTACTTCATATCCTTCTTCGTTATTGGATCGATCTGGATCTCGACTATAAGGAGAACACACATTCTGAATAAGACCGATTACAAACACCTTTGGCTCAACATGCTCAATCTCTTTTTCGTCACAACGATTCCTTTCACTACATCCCTTTTGGGAGATTACGGCGAGTATGAATTTGCAGAGGTGCTCTTCCACTTAGATATCTTGATACTTGAGACAATCGCTCTAGTTCAGTGGCAGTATCTGATGAATAACAAGGATCTGATCCGTGAAGATGCAATAGATGATTCAAATTTAATCTACTATAGAAAAGTCTATATCTTTCATGTAATTGTTCCTTTGCTCGGTATTGCGGTCTCGGTGTTTACTCCCGTTTGGAGCAACCTTGTCTATCTCGTCATATTTTTCAGGGTGTTCTTTATCCGCAGGTAATACTACGGAACATAAATAATTGCTAGAATATATCCATAATCTAGGGGGCGATGAAAATAGCTTTCACCATTATTCGTTTTATAGTTGCGGTTCTAACTGCCGTAACCGGTGTGTATATAGTATTGAGACCTGAATCCTACGCAAAACTTGCCGAGTTTTCGACCGGCAATTCAAGAGGGAGAACCGAGGTAAAGACTATTATGGGGGGAACCTTTATAGGGCTGGGAGTGGCTCCAATAATTCTCCTTGGCTCAACGATTGCCTTCATTTTTCTGGGAATAGTTTATTTGTTCATCGCTGCAACACGGATTTTATCAATGTTTGTGGACAAGTCATTCACGTTCACCAATTTAATTATCCTTCTTGTTGAAATGGCTTTTGGTCTAATTATGGTGATTCGTGTATGAACTTATAAAAACCGACTTAGGTCGGTTTTTTTATGCAAAGAATCCCTACCCTTGTGAGCTCGACTGAAGAAATGGAGGAAAAGAAATTGAGAGAGGAAGATCTGAAAAGGGCAATAATTGAAGCATGGTCAAAACGATTGGGTTTTTCATCCGATAGATTTTTTCTTGGAACGTATTTCTTTTTTCCCGATGAGAGCAAGAGAGGAAAGGGCGGGATCGAGCAACTGAGCTTTGAAAGGCAGACAGTCATCTTATACGATCCCTTGCTAGAAGATGTTTTCAAGTCTATAGAAACCCAGGATGAGAATCCCGGCGATTATTTGGCCGATTTGATTCGAGACTCGTTTCTTCTTTTGAAGAAGACTTCCATCAAATATCTCAATCCTTCAAATTACGTTCCTTTTTACCCGCCCGCCGAGTTCAGTGTAAGAAGGCTCAATCAAGGGGACAGAACGGCATTCTATCGCTTCAGAAACCAGTGCACCAGGGAGGATCTGGCCGAGGGGTTTGTAGAGCTTGATCATGTTGCCGTTTTCGGAGCCCTGTACGAAGACGAAATCGTTGCGGTTTCCAGCATAATTGTCTGGGATGAAATTGCAGATATCGGTATAATTACGATGCCTGATTTCAGAGAGCTCGGTCTGGGCAAGGCTCTTGGTTCTAGAGCAAGCGAGTGGGCTGTCATAAACAAAAAATTGATTCAGTACAGGCATAACGTCTTGAACTATGGATCGCTTAAGGTTTCTCGCGCTCTGGGGTTTAGAGAGTACATTGTAGATCAGGAATACTCATACAAAGGTTAGATTTTCTTGGGTGAAAGATAGAAGTGACAGGGGCTCTTCCGGTGAGTGATCATCTGTCCTTGATATTGTAACCTGTAAGTCAGAACTTCTTCTAATTAGAGATCGAATTGTAGCTTTAGGATTTGACACGGTAGAAGACAAAAGTGTAGAATCCTTTCATACCAGCGGGGAGTTGAGTAAATGATAGACTTCAGGTTTTCCTGGATAAATGCATATTCTTATTATTATAACAACAGAAGCATTTGCTTGTGAGTGATTAACTCCGGGTAAGTGCTTCTTGCATTTACTCCGGATGAAAGATACGAAAGGGTCTCCAATCCGGAGACCCTTTTCTTTTTCAACAGGAATGCGGGGTGGTGAGATGGTAGTCGTTCTTAAGAGAGGTACCGGCGAAGAGGAGATTAAGCAAGTGGAGTCTCTTTCTGAGAGTCTGAATCTCAGCTGTCATGTTTCCAGAGGATTGGAAAGAGTGGTAATAGGTGTGATTGGAGACGACCGATATATGTCGGTGGAACGCTTTGAGGCTCTTGAATGTGTTGAGCAGGTTGTACGTGTTCTTAAGCCTTTCAAGCTCGTATCGAGAGAGTTTCACAGTGAAGATATCTCAGTGGAGATCGGGGATTTGTCTGTTGGAGAAGGCAAGTTCATAGTCATGGCCGGTCCATGCGCGATTGAAGATCGACCTATGATGGAAGAGAGCGCAGCCTTTCTTTCGGAAATGGGAGTTAGGGTAATTAGAGGGGGAGCCTTCAAGCCGAGGACTTCCCCATACTCTTTTCAAGGTCTCGGAGAGATTGGCTTGAGATACTTGAGAGAGGCCGCAGATCATTATGGCCTCAAGACGGTGACCGAAGTAACTGGCGAAGGGACGCTTGAAGCCGTGAGTGAAATGAGCGACATACTGCAAATTGGCGCGAGAAACTCGCAGAACTTTCAGCTTATACAGAAAGTGGCCGAAAAGAGAAAGCCTATTCTTCTGAAGAAGGGCTTCATGAATACGGTCGAAGAGCTTCTCCTTTCAGCAGAGTACATTGCATCGAGGGGAAACATGTCGATAATCCTTTGTGAAAGGGGAATCAGAACCTTTGAGACGGCCACGCGGAACACGCTGGACATCTCTGCCGTACCTCTAATAAAGCTGCAATCGCCTCTGCCGGTCATCGTGGATCCGAGCCACGCCTCGGGGAGAAGAGACTTGATAATACCACTTTCCAGAGCAGCTCTGGCTGTCGGGGCAAATGGTATCGAAGTAGAGGTTCACCCAAGGCCGGAGAAGGCTCTTTCGGACAGCAAACAGAGTCTCAGTTTCGGCGAATTTGAAAAGCTTATGAATAGTCTCGAACAGTTGGCCGATGCCACAGAGCTTTCGCTCACTTGATAGGTTGGGAGGAAAAGATGAGATTATTACCCTCAAAGAAAGTTGTCGGAGAAATTGCTGTACCTCCGGATAAATCGATTTCTCACAGGGCTCTAATGATGTGCTCTATGAGTAGCGGCGTTAGTGTCGTCAACAACCTGCTTGAAAGCGAAGACACTCTGAGGACGTTTAGAATAATCGGCGAACTTGGAGGGA
The DNA here is from genome assembly GCF_003666285.1 of Mesotoga sp. HF07.pep.5.2.highcov. Classification (NCBI taxonomy): domain Bacteria; kingdom Thermotogati; phylum Thermotogota; class Thermotogae; order Kosmotogales; family Kosmotogaceae; genus Mesotoga; species Mesotoga sp. HF07.pep.5.2.highcov. The sequence continues at coordinate 14,508 of NZ_JFHJ01000253.1, forward strand.
ACTTCAGAGGCGGCTTCGACAGAATGGAAATATCTTTGGCGTCGTGGAAAGAATCGTTAAGGCCTCTTGACTGTGGGAATTCCGGGACTACCGCTAGACTGATGGCCGGAGTTCTTTCGGGAAAGGAAGGTTTTCACGTTCTCTTTGGAGATGATTCTCTGTCAGGTAGGCCAATGGAGAGAGTCGTTAGACCCTTGAAAGAGATGGGGGCAAGCATATCGGCCCGCCAGGATTCACTTCTTCCAATGTGTATAACTGGTGGAAAGCTGAGCGGATCTGAGCATTCTCTCTCAGTTGCCAGCGCTCAGGTCAAGAGTGCGATTTTGCTGGCGGGGATTCAAGCGGAAGGTACTACGGCCGTTACTGAGCCACACTGCAGCAGGGACCACACAGAGAGACTACTCCACTCAATGGGTGCCAAAATCACTGTAAGTAATAAGAGAGTTGAAGTAGAAAAGAGCGAGCTTCTACCGATCCGGTTTTCGATTCCCGGGGACGTTTCATCGGCCGCCTTTCCGATAGCTCTGGCGGTTCTTCACGAAAACGGCAAGGTAACTATTAGAGAAGTCGGACTGAATCAAGGTAGGACCGGGTTCTTAAGGCTTCTTATCAAAATGGGTGCAGACATCGAGATGGAGGTTGAAGAGAGCTTGCCAGAACCGGTGGGCACAATCGTAGCCAGATCTTCCCGTCTTATAGGAGTGGAAGTCGGAAGTGATTTGATTCCTTCAATGATTGATGAACTCCCACTGATTGCGCTTGCAGGAGTTTTCGCGGAAGGTACAACGACTGTGAGAGGCGCCGGGGAGCTGAGAAAGAAAGAGTCGGACAGGATATCCGTTACCGTTCAGAACTTCAGAAGAATTGGCGTAGAAATCCTTGAACATGAAGACGGCTTTAGTGTGGAAGGTCCTCAAAGAATAACGGGAGGAAAGGTCGACTCTTATGGTGATCACAGGATTGCGATGCTATTCTCATTAGCCGGACCGCTAAGCAGAGAAGGAGTGGAAGTAACTAACTCGAATGCAGTCAATGTTTCCTTTCCCGGGTTCTTCAAAACACTAGAGGAGGTTTGTCAGTGAAGTTGTGCATAATTGGACATCCAGTTTCCCACAGTTTATCGCCGGCCATTTACGGACGGTTTTTCGAAAGAATGGGCATCGATGCAACTTACGAGGCAGTTGACATTCTTCCAGATGAATTTGCAGAACAGATAACTTCAGTTGCAGAGCATTTCGACGGGTTCAACGTTACTATTCCATTCAAGGAGAAGATTACCGCTCACGTGGTAAGCCAGGTTGAACCTCCGCTTTCGGCAATAAACTGTGTCTTCGAGAGAAGGGGATATAACACGGACTGGGTAGGTTTCGGCAAGCCTTTGCTCGAGAGATCAATAGAGGAGCCCGTAATGATTATTGGAGCAGGGGGTGCTGCGAGGGCAGTGATTTTCTTCTTGAGGAAAGCGGGCGTTAAGAGGATAGAGCTGCTTAACAGAACGCTTTCCAGGGCGGAAAAGATTAAAGAAGAGTTCGAGATACTGGGGCGGTTTGAAATATCTGTCTTTCCATTTGAGTCAATCAGAGAGGTTGCTTCGAGGAGCATGAGCATAGTCAACGCTTCCTCTCTTGGAATGAACGGAGAGGAAACGGGAATCACCTCAAAAGAACTTGCCGGTAAGAGCCTCGTTTACGATTTGATCTACTGGAAGACGCCCTTGATTGAGCTTTCACACAACTGCGGAGTAGAAACAGTTCTTGACGGAAGAGAAATGCTGCTTCACCAGGCTCTCGAGAATCTCAAAATATGGGGTCTGCCTTCAGGCGATGTCTTCGAAAAGACGTTCTGGGAAGTGGTGCGATGAAGTTTACCGTAGCCGGAGACTCTCATGGCAGCGGCGTCTTCGGGGTTATCGAGGAGTTGCCGTCTGGTGTCTCTCTTTCGATCGAAAAGATAGATAGACAGCTTCAACGAAGGCAGAAGGGCTATGGCAGGGGACAGAGGATGAAGGGCGAAGAGGATAGGGCAATCGTGAAGTCGGGTCTTTGGAAGGATCTTACGACTGGTGCCCCTCTTTTGATTGAGATAGAGAACAAGGTTTCCAGTGCCGAGAAGAGCGTGAGAAGCATTCCAAGGCCCGGACATTCCGATTATGCTGCGTGGACTAGATACAAACTGAATGATCTGGCGATTTATGCAGAGCGAAGCAGTGCAAGATGGACTGCAGCCCTTACGGCGATCGGCTCAGTCGCGTCTCAGATTCTTCAAGAGCTTGGAATTAGCTTGTGCAGCTCAGTCATAGCGATCGGAAAGGTCAGCTGTGAACGTCCCACAGGGACAGAATGGATTTCGAGGGATCGTGGATCTCCGGTGTTTTGCCACGACGAAATCGCCTACCGGGAGATGTTGAAGGAGATCGATACGGCAAGCGAGCTTGGGGAAACACTTGGGGGGAAATTTGTTGTAATCGCCGATGGAATACCGGCGGGGACCGGAGGATACGGCAGTCTCTATGAAAGACTTGATTCGAGAATCGGGAAACACTTCATGGCGATTCCCTCAGTTAAGGGTATATTCATTGGAAATCCCGATGTGAGCCTTCGAGGAGGCGAATACCACGATAAGCTTTACATCAAAGACGGGATAGTTTTCAGGCAG
>NZ_JFHJ01000553.1:0-2212 GCF_003666285.1 Mesotoga sp. HF07.pep.5.2.highcov
TCGACACAATTTACGCAGAAGGTCAGAGGAGATATCTCGAATCTCTTTCCACTTATGCTAGACAGTTTCTGGGGGAGATGAAGAAACCCGATGTAGAAAATATCGAGGGGCTCTCTCCGGCAATTGCCATAGAGCAGAAGACCGTTAGCCATAACCCTAGATCGACGGTAGGAACCGTTACGGAGATACACGACTACCTGAGAGTTTTGTTCGCCAGAGTGGGTATTCCACATTGTCCGTCCTGTGGGCGCGTAGTTCAGAAACAGAGTCTCGATGAAATCGTAGAAGGAGTTCTGAAGGAATACGGTGCGGAAGATCGAATCGCCATCTACGCCCCTGTTGCCAATGGTAAGAAGGGCGAGTTCAAGAAGGAACTTGAAGCTCTCAGAAAGAAGGGCTTTGTAAGGATCGAGATAGATGGAGAAACATACGATCTCGACGAAGACCTCAAACTTGACAAGAACAAGAGACACACGATAAACCTAGTGGTGGATAGACTGAGGGCAGATGCCGATAACGCTTCACGTCTTGCTGACAGCATCGAGATGGCTTTGCATGAAGGGGATGGCTTCGTCGAAGTCGGTCTGGTCGATTCCGAAGAGAGAAAGATCTTCAGTGAGAATTTTGCCTGTCCCGACTGTGGGATAAGCCTTCCGGAAATTTCGCCGAAGATCTTTTCATTCAACAACCCTTTCGGGGCCTGTCCAAAGTGTCATGGCCTTGGTTACACAATGGAATTCTCAAAAGATCTTCTTGTAGATGAAAGTCTGAGCGTTTTGAAGGGCGCCATAAAGACGATGTCAAGCAACAGGGACACATTTACCCTGAAGATGATCGTAAAAGTAATAGAATCGCTAGGCGACGATCCTGCCAAACCCTTCAAAGATCTTCGAGACGATGTGAAGAATGCCATCCTTTTCGGAACGGACAGCGACATTTCTATGAAATACAAGTCCGATCGGCTCACTTACGAGCTTAAGAGACCCTATGAAGGCATAATCAACAATCTAAGGAGACGATATAACGAAACACAGTCGGAAGACATGCGCTTCTGGATGGAAAGCAATTTCATGGTTCAACAGATCTGTACGCAGTGTAACGGTCAACGTTTGAGACCCGAAGCGCTTGCAGTTACTCTTGGCGGTTTGAATATCGCGCAGATATCCGATCTCACAATCCAGGAAATCTACGACTTCATGACAGGTATTCATTTCACGGATTTTCAGCGGGAAATCGTCGGAGAGCTCCTGAGTGAGATAGAGAAGCGGCTCAAATTTCTGGTGGATGTGGGACTCGACTACATCACCCTGTCCAGATACGCCATGACGCTTTCAGGAGGGGAATCGCAAAGAATAAGACTTGCGACACAGATCGGTTCCGGCCTTACGGGGGTTACCTATGTGCTCGATGAGCCAACCATAGGGCTACATTCAAGAGACAATGACAGGTTGATAAAGACACTGAAGAACCTCAGGGATCTGGGAAACACCGTAATAGTTGTCGAACACGACGAAGAGGTCATAAGAAGCTCCGACTACATCGTGGATGTGGGACCGGGAGCAGGAGTTCACGGAGGAGAGATCGTTTACCAGGGGACAACTCAGGCGCTTCTCGATAACCCGCCGGAACGATCTCTTACGGGAAAGTATCTAAATGGCGAGTTATCCGTTCCTAGATTCGAATCGGCGAACAACTCAAATGGAAAGTTTCTCACTGTAAAGGGCGCGGAGAAGAACAATCTTAAGCATATTGACGTTTCATTTCCGCTAGGCAAATTCATAACGGTAACCGGTGTATCTGGAAGTGGCAAGAGCTCTCTCGTAATGGACACGGTGTACCCTTCACTCAAAGTTGCACTGGGTGGATCCAATTCCTCCTCCGAAAAGCTGGCAGAGCTACTCGGCTGGGAGGAGATCGACAACGTAATAGTGATCGACCAGAACCCAATAGGCAGAACGCCGAGATCCAATCCTGCAACATACACGGGGCTCTTCGATCACGTAAGGGATCTCTTCGCCAAGACTCAGGAAGCAAGAGCAAGGGGCTACAACAAAGGGCGTTTTTCCTTCAACGTCAAAGGCGGGAGATGCGAGGCCTGTCAAGGGCATGGGCTTATAAAGATAGAGATGCAGTTCCTTCCCGATGTCTACGTCGAGTGCGATGTCTGCAAAGGCAGGCGATACAATAAAGAGACTCTCGAGATACGCTATCG
>NZ_JFHJ01000143.1:0-3712 GCF_003666285.1 Mesotoga sp. HF07.pep.5.2.highcov
ACGGAAACTGAGGTGAAGACAGAATGAGTCCTACCCGAGAGGACAAGCAGCATTTCATAGGCTTCTTCCACTGAAGATGGTTTTCCAAGAACAAGTCCATCAAGAACGACTACCGTGTCTGCTGCAATTACAGTGGAAAAAGGATTTCTAAGCATGACATTTTTGGCCTTCAAGTGAGAAAGTTCGCACAATTCCTTTTCGCAGAATCTTTCTGAAAGATTCTCCTCTACTCCCTTTGGAGGTATGACTTCAAAAGAGACCCTCAGTAGATGCAGAAGCTCCCTTCTTCTTGGAGAAGAGGAACCGAGTATTAGTCTTGCCAAAGTGAATCACCCATCCTTCTTATGACTTCAAATGCTACATAAGCATTAATTGAAGCGGAAATCGATCCAAGTACCAACATATAGGGGTAAAGAAAGATGATCTCTATATTCTTAATAATAAGCGAAGAAGCTACCATTAGCTGTGAGAAATTACTAATCGCTGCGCCTGCTATACTTATTCCAAATAGACCAAACTTTCCGGTTTTGTTCATAAGCCACATGGTTGCTGCGGACGAAACTGCGCCTGCAACTCCCATCAGAAAACCTGGAGTAGCGAGTCTGCCTGCCAGCAAACTTCCGATGATACTCTTGCCTATTGAAAGAGTCAGGATGTCGCCGAAAGGCAAGCCGGCCAGCGCTATGATTAAGACAAGATTGGAAAAGCCCCATCTTCCTCCCGGGATTGGAAGTGGAAACGGTATTAGGCTTTCCAGAAGATAAAGAACAGACCCTATCGCCATTAACATCGATAGTGTAGTAACTCTCTTTGCTTCCATCATTTCTCCACAGTCACTCGTTTAACCAGAGTTTTGAGACAAAATCATTGACTCGATTTCTTTTTTGATCCCAATTCTTCACGAAATTTCTCGCCTGCTGTTTGTGGTTCACTTGACGAATGTTTGTGGTTCACTTGATTTTCCTAAGTCCCTATTGAGTTATCGCGTCAACTTCAGACCGATCCGAGACTATCTTTATCAAAGTTCTGTTTGGTACACATACAATTGGGATATTGGGCATGTTTACTGCTCCTTGGGCAACACAAAGCTTCTCTGGACAGTCTGAATCGATCACGGAAATCTTTCCTCCCTGGACTTTAACAACCATTCCTACATCAAGAAAAATCTCAGAATCTGAGCTCAGATCTATAGTTCTTACCAGTCTTCCATTGCAGTACACTTCTGCGAAAGAAGAGCCATTTCCACGCGGAAATGCAAAAAGGATCACCAGAGCAAACGCTACGATTACAATCAAGACGTCATTTCTCGTGGTAAATTTCATTTCTCCTGATACACTTCAAAACCTGGAGACCTAAAGATACTCATATCTTCCATTACAAGTAATACAAGGGCTCCAAATCTAGGCAGGAAAGTAACACCTGGTTCCATTCCTATAACAAAAGCGGCCGTTGCATAGGCATCTGCGAGCATGGTGCTCTTTCCTATTACAGTTGCACTTATAACTCCGCTACGGGAAGGGAACCCCGTTTCGGGGTCAAAAATGTGGTGGTAACGTACATTGTTCTCAATAAAAAATCGCTCATAATCTCCAGAAGTAGCTACAGCACCGTCGTAAAGGTAGATGTATTCAAGAACATCTTGAACACTTTCTCCTCTAGGATTTCTCACTCCAACTATCCATGGTCTATTCCCATACTTGGGACCGATTACCCCAATGTCACCCCCGGCATCGATGAAACCTGTTGCTTCCGGATCAAGCGATTTGATCTTTGCAATTGCCATATCGACTGCATAACCTTTTGCTATCCCTCCAAGATCAATCATCGCTCCATCAACCAGAGAAACGTATCCCAGCTCTTCATCGTAGGTAACTCTTGAAAAACCCGTTGAGCCCAAAGCATCTTCGATCTCCTTATCGCTGGGAATCCTTTTTTTAGAAGATGCATCATCGAATCCCCACAGTCTTGTTAGAGAATAGAGGGTCGGATCGAATGCACCGGACGTGTTCCGAGCTATTTCCAGTGCTGACCTAATTAGAAAACTTGTTTCCTTATCTATGTCATGAAGCTCTCCGGTTCTGTTCAGCTCAGCGATTACGCCATTGTTTCTGCTCCCAAATTTGTCATCTATCCTCTTGATCTCGGTCATAGCAGCCTCTGCGAGTGTAACTGGGGACATTGTGGAAGAGGAGACTCTTATTGTCACATAAGTTCCCAGATGATACTCGGTTTTGTCATAGTACTCCAATGGCTTCTGTCGAAAGAAAACAATTGTCAGCAAAATTATTGCGGAAACAAAGAGGAGTCCATACAGGAAAATTCGGTTTCTCAGAAGACTATTGGGATTTCTTTTTGGCAATTGTTGCACCTTCCTTTTTCATCTATGCCAACCACAGAACTTCGCATACCTTTTCTCTCGACCAGGAGGTTTCCGCAATACGGACATGTTGTGTCCGATAGACCTGGAAGATCGATATTCCCAACATAAACATATCGCAAGTACTCCTTTGCTACTTCGGCAAGTTGTATTAGAGAATCAGGCGAAGTTGGGGGTATTGTGCTCTTGTAGTTAGGAAAGTATCTGTTAATATGAAGTGGGATATCCTTAGACAGCCCTGAGATCCATTTAGCTTCCTCCCTCATTTCTTCAGGCGAATCGTTCTTGCCGGGAATAATGAGCGTAGTCAACTCAATGTGCGTTCCCGCTTTCCTGGCTGTCTCTATTGATCGAAGAACAACTCGTTTTTCTGTGCCGATGTCTTTCACGTAAAACTCGTCATTCCAACCCTTAAGATCGATGTTCATACCTCTTACCGACTGCGAAAGAAGATCCATGGGTTCCTCGTCAATCACTCCGTTTGTAACAAGTATGCTATATATACCTTCTTTGGCTGCTGCTCGAGAGGTATCAAGTATGAATTCGAAAGAGACAATCGGCTCGTTATAAGTGAAAGCTATACCTCGCGATTCTCTCTCCAGAGCAATTTGAATAAGCTGCTGGGGCATAACACGCATTACCGTCTTTGGGCGTTGCTTCGAAATCTCCCAGTTCTGACAGAAGTTGCATCTCAAATTACAGCCCCATGAACCAACTGAAAGTATCTTCTCGCCAGGGAAAAGATGATAGAGAGGCTTCTTTTCAATCGGATCTATAGCAATTGAAGTGAGCTGACCGTAATTAAGAGAATATAGCATTCCGTCAACATTCTTTCTTACGCCACAAAAGCCAACCTGATCGGGCTTGATTATACAATGCAAGGGGCAAAGAAGACACTGCAGTACCTTGTCCTCGCCATACTCATCAAAGTAAACGGCCGGTTTCATGAATTCACCTCTTACCGGTTTCAGCGATACCTTTCAACTGAAAACCTGAAAATACTGTAATCTTCCGATTCCCTTATGCCGGCTTTCCGTAAGGCTATCGATAGCTGCTTTTGAATCGTGTCTACACCTTCAAGATCGGGAAGCAGGACTCCTTTTCTGTAACCCAGAGAAACAATGACGCCATATTTCTTAGGATCAAGTCCAGAAAGTGTGGTTCTTTCTGGAGGGCTAAGAATATCGACGGAAACATCTATGTCAGCTAGTTCGCTCGCCTCTACAGGAGGGAATCGAGGGTCTTTTGTAGATGCGGAGATAGCATTCTGGATTATTTCAAGAGCAACATTTTCCTGCAAAGGGTATATCGTTCCTATGCAACCTCTAAGCGAGC
>NZ_JFHJ01000686.1:0-1125 GCF_003666285.1 Mesotoga sp. HF07.pep.5.2.highcov
GGCATCATTCTCGGTATGAAGAAATTCAGAGTGACTGCCACGAACAAAGCGAATAGCAGTAAACCGATCTTTCTAGCGAAGTAAGCCAATGCTGTTCAGAAAGAGCTCTTTCCATGCAGAAAGAAAGCCTTTCTTACCCCCTCTCGTGGTTTTTAACAAAACCCGCAGGCAGTTAAGCCTGCGGGAAATATCAGTTGATTAACGCAGATGTATAGAAAGCAGAATGGGCATCTTGTCCATTCCGGTCGGTCTCGGTTCCGCGTACGGATTTTCGGCGTTGGGCCAGCCGACAAAGTTCCTTGTACTGTACTCGAACCATACGGGATTAAAGAACATGGGAACGGATGGAAGATCTCTCAAGAAGATTGTCAATACCTCTTCCATTACGGCGTCCTGGGCTTCGGGATCGGTAAGCCTCTTGTAGCTATCCAGGAGTTCGTCGATTCTCTCGTTCTTATATCTCATCCCGTAGTAGTTCCCGGCATTTTCGCCGATCGGCGCCCAGTGTTTGGAATGAACCCAGTTGTCGAACTGGTAGTATGGGCTGGTTCCTGTCACGGCTATGCCGAACAGCATCTCGTAGTTGCCGTTGTACATCATGTCTTTGTAGGGAGAAGGCCACGCTGCCAAAGTGACGATGGCCTCTATTCCGATCTCCTTCAGCTGCCTGGATACTTCCTCGGCACCCATTATCCAGTCGGTCCATCCCGTTGGCACGTACAGATTCAACGATAGCGACTTACCGTCCTTCTCGTAGATTCCGTTCCTGTTCAGCTTATAACCTTCCTTCTCGATAAGGTATCTTGCATAATCGGGGTCGTATTCAATTCCGTATTCGTTTAAACCCTTCTCGGCAAGCCTTAGATAACTCGCCTTGACGCCGGCCAGAGAAGCGGGAACGGCGCCGCTAGCCATTATTCTGGTTATCTCGACTGGATCGATCGCGGCCGCAATCGCCGCTCTCATGTTGTAGTTGTCGAAGGGCCACTTGAGGTTGTTGAGGTTTAGAAATACCAGGTTTCCCTCAGGCAGCCAGTACTTGAAGTGCTCTGGATCGGCCTTTACAAAGACCTCGTCTATGTTCGCAACGAAGTAGCCTGCCCAGTCGAACTCGCCTCTGGCAAG
>NZ_JFHJ01000486.1:0-16374 GCF_003666285.1 Mesotoga sp. HF07.pep.5.2.highcov
ATGTCTCACCCATCTGTCTTTGAAGTTGGAATTTTCACTTCCAGAATCAAACTTTCATCTTTTGATGCGTATAGAAGCATCATAGCCGAGATTCAGCAGAACTCTGTTAAGAAAGCCTTTAATGAAAGCTCCGCCGAATATCTGTAGTCTTTGGGCAATTACAATATCTTAAGGAAAGCGATCTACGTGTGTTTTGAGCTGTCTTAATGAAGCTGAAATAACTGATTTGATCTCTTCAAACAAGAAAAACGCATTAACAGAACTTCTTGGTTTTGGTTAGTTTCTGGGCATAGAAAACGCATTTTGCTAGATTTGCTTGAGATCAGCCGGATTAAGACTTGTGGAACTACTAAATGAAACTCTTTCCTAAAAATCGGCCGATATCCAGTACGCCTGCCTTCCGTTCTCGTCAGTCGATTTTGTTCCAACAACGACGAATTTCCCAGCGCCTATTCTGGCAAATGCGTGTGGTTCAAATGAATCCACATTAAAAGCCTCATGAGTTAAGACTTCTCCTTCTTTGGTGATCTCTATCAATCCGAAGCCCTCATCTTCAACAGTTACAAATGATGCCAACCCCACGTAGTTGTCATTGTCTTTCAGAATTGAGAGTAGTGCAGGGTATTTATCGTCAAGAAGTGTTTCTTCAACAATCTCGCCGAATGTGTCAATCTTCGCTAAATAGGCCTTTCCTGAGAAACTACTGGAGATTCCGCCGACAAGGAATCCGTTTTCGGCCTCGATTGCAGCCCTCCCTTCGAGAAAGGGACCTTCCGAATTGCCGATGAGCTTCTGCCAGCGTGTCTTTCCATACGAATCTAGCAAAGCCAGCCATAGGTACTGACGTTCCTCGATCCAGCTATAGCCAGTGGCCAGAATATTGCCATCGTCAAGCTTCGTTACTGCCTGAGCTCCATCAATGCCATCTTTTCCGAATTCTCTCTCCCATACTGTTCTTCCTGAAAGATCGATTTTGATCAGACTGGCCTGAAGGTAATTGTTGTCAGTCATACACTGACCGGCAATAACAAATCCATCATCAGTGACGACCACACTCCAGGGAGAATAGTCTCTGTATTTTCCGTAGAAGTTCTGCCAAACCTGACTGCCATTCCCGTCAATCAATGTGGCCATTAGCTTTGCGCCGCTTGTCATCTCTACACGAGATACGAGAAGGGCCATACCTTCATCAGTCAAGACTATGCATCTACCGATATCATCTACCGGTGTTCCGTACTCCTTTGTCCACGATATATTGCCGTCTGAATCAGTTTTAATAACAATTGTCTGCATATAGGGTTCATCATAGTACTCGGAAAAGCCAACTGCCAAAATACCATCTGATCCTCCGACAACTGAGCTCAACTCTTCTGTTCTTGAGCCTCCGAAGCTACCTGTGAATGCAAATGCAAGTTGTACTATAAGAACCAAGATAGAAAGCAAGGCCATCCTCTTCATATTCAACCTCCCTCAAAATAGAGATGTCAGTCTGCATTGCCCGGAGATGGGACAAGTTCTGAGTTTCTCCTCTTGCAAAGTGAATGGTTCAATTCTAAACTAGTTCTTGCCTGAACGATCCGAAATATTTGTTGTCCAATCAGTTTGACAGGTTTTTCTCTTCTGAAAAGGATTTACTCTCCGAATTTATGGTTCCTATTTTGCTTTTCTCAAAACACTCCAGAAAAAAGCCTGCGATTTCTTGAACTTTCGCCTTTCGAACTTGTAAACTATGGGGACAGTGATCCCTAAAGGGGGAGATTGCAAGAACGATCTTCTCGGGAATTTCATGATTCAGCTATTAGAGTAATATAATCAGTCTATGGCCTGCTAATACTTTTTCAGAGGGTGATGCACAAATGCTTCAGCTGAAGGAAGCATCGAAAATCTATAGAACGGGAGAACTAGAACAAACAGCCCTGCATAAGGTTTCCATTTGCTTTTCAAACGACGAATTCGTTGCAATCCTTGGGCCAAGCGGTTCAGGCAAAACAACGTTTTTGAACCTTATTGGTGGGCTCGATAGATGCGACATGGGTGATCTAGTTATAAATGGCAGATCCACAAGGGATTTCAAAGACTGGGAGCTAGATGCTTACAGAAACAAGAGCATCGGATTCATTTTTCAGAGCTTCAATTTGATCCCACATCTTAGTCTTCTCGATAACGTTGAAATAGGTATGACACTTGGCGGTGTGCCTTCTTCAGAAAAAGAAAAGAGAGCCATAGAGCTGCTAGAAAAAGTGGGCTTAGCAGATCAAGCTCATAAGAAGCCCTGTCAGCTATCGAATGGTCAGATGCAGAGAGTTGCTATTGCAAGAGCCCTTGCCAATGACCCCGATATCATCTTGGCAGATGAACCTACTGGTTCTTTAGATACTCAGACAGGTGAAGAAACTGTGAAGTTGATAAAGGAGGTAGCGAGGGGAAAACTCATAATAATGGTAACTCACAATGAAGAAATCGCTAATCGCTACGCAGATAGGATAATCAAACTTAAGGACGGCAAAATCGTAAGCGACTCCCGTCCTTCAGATGATGACGATCCTCAACCAGAACTTATTATAAAAAAAACAAGTATGAGTTTTCCAGCTGCCCTGAGACTTTCTGCAACCAATATCCTAACAAAGAAATGGCGTACAGCACTTACGATACTGGCTTCTAGCATTGGCATAGTCGGAATCTTTCTTGTCTTGGCACTTTCTAGCGGTTTTGGAAGGCAGCTATCAGAATTCGAGTCGCAGACTCTCTCTACGTTTCCGATAATGGTGAGTCAGACAACAGTTGATCTGGAGTCGCAGCAGTATCGCCAAGCTGAGTCTGAAAAGCGGTTTGAAGAAGATGATAGTGATGTCTTGGGGCGATTTGTCTATCCATACGATCCCCGTGATGAGATTCTAATTCACAACAACGATCTATCTGATGAATACTTGGCTTATGTTGAGAGCATAGATCCCAAACTTCTTTCGGGCTTCACATACACGCGACATATAAACATGAATTTGGTTGCAAAGTACGGAGAAATGGCGAAAACTGTTGATCAGACTTCAATCAAATTCACGGCGTATCCGGAAGATCTCGACCCGGAGTCTCCGGGTTATCTCGAGAACAATTTCGACTTAGTTGCGGGATCCTTTCCTAAGGAATTCACCGATCTTGTAATGATCGTTGGAAAAGGAAACAGAATATCAAATGTGATTCTTCAAGCGTTGGGTCTTGATCATGATAAAGAGAGGATTGGATTTGAAGAAATCATTGGATTAGAAATCAAGGCAATTTACAATGACGATTTCTACTTGAGAAAAGGGATGAGTTTTACGCCGAAGACTTCTCTAAGAGACCTCATGGATCTTTACTATGGTGATCTCGGGATAATGCTGAAAATAGTCGGCATTTTAAGACCCAAAGCACAGATTGAGTTCTCAGTTCTTGACGAAGGAATAGCATACTCCGATCGTCTCGCCCAGAAATTCATTGAGAATGCCGTAGATTCGGAGATTGTCCTCGCCCAGAAGGATCTTTATGTAAATGTTCTGTCCGGAGAACAGTTTGCTTCGGATTTGTTCAATGTCCTCTCAGTGATACCACCCGATATTACTGCAAGATTGGTGGGCGGCGTAAATCTACCCATAACGAAAAGAAATATTCTTCAGAAGCTCGGAGCATACAAAACTCCTGTTTCCGTCGTGCTTTATCCCAAAGATTTCAAATCCAAAGAAGAGGTCTTGAAATACCTGGACTCCTGGAACGAAGGCAAAGCCGCTGAGAATAGGATTCTTTACATTGATCTCGCGTCAACGATAACGGGATTACTCGCGGGGATACTAAATGGCTCAACATTCGTGTTGTTGTCTTTCGCTGCTATTTCGCTTGTCGTTTCGCTAATAATGATTGGAATTATTACATTTATATCGGTGACTGAGAGAACAAAAGAAATAGGGATACTGAGGGCTCTTGGAGCAAGAAAGAAGGACATCAGTACCGTGTTCAACGCGGAGAATTTCATCATAGGAGCGTTTTCCGGGGCCCTTGGAATATTGTTTGCTTCGATATTGATCGTGCCACTTAACTCAATTATCGAAAGACTTACCGGTCTATCTAACGTGGCCTATATAAATCCTTTTTACGTGATCTCTTTAATGGTGGCCAGTATTCTATTAACAGTTTTGGGGGGCCTGATACCTTCAAGAATGGCATCCAGAAAGAACCCAGTAGATGCTCTGAGAATTGAATAGAGAGAGCAGCTCCTTGTTTTTTGTGGGGTTTTCGCTCTGTTGTCTCTGAAGTCTCTTCTCTGGTAAAGACAACCCATCCGACCAAAGAAACTAAGTTCTCAGTTATTCTTTCCTCAGTCAAAGATCAGGATCCCGGGATATAGAGATCCAGAGCTTCAGAGATATTTGTGATTTCTACCGAAGGCATCTTAACTAACTTGCCGGAACCAAATCCAAAAAAAAGAAGGTATATGTTTTCTGGTGCTCCAGATCTAACATATGCATCTCTTCCAACCATTACAGTGTATTTTGTTTCAATTTCGGGATTCTTGAAATAGAAGAACTTTTCTTGAGAAAGTCCGGGTTTGAGATTTTTCTGAAAGAAGTAAGCTGTATCTGCAGAGTTTTTCTTCACCCCGACCCAGACTTCTTTTGTTCCAGTCACGAATATTCTGAAGTACGGTCTGTCGCTTGAACTTTGTGCTTCTGTAATTATTGTTTCCAAGTCAATAGCATAGTTAGACAGAAAGTTCTTCGCAACGATATACTGCTCGAGCGTTCCGCCCGATCCGAGAAGTCTTTCGACACTTGCTAGTTTAGCTTCAAAATCATCCTCGATTGCTTTAAGATCTTCATCGTACTGCCTGCGCATCTGTGAAAGCTCCGCCTTCATCTGTCCAATTCTGTTAATGGAGATGAGCGAAAATACGAAACCGATTATGGCGGCCATTATCAAAAATAATCCAATTGAAAGTGCAGGAGATGTTCTTCTTCTCTTTGTCATTCTTCACCTCTTTTTACCGCATAAGAAGAGATGCTCTGAACGAGCCAAGGTTTCGCGGTTCCTGCAGTATTTGAGTTCCCAATCCACTGCGCTGTCGATTTTTGCTGCCAGCGCTTGTTCGTCATATGGATAGAAGGCAACCACCGATGAAATATCTATGAGGTCAAAGCCATTCATGTTAAGCAAATGCCCAATTTCCTCCGGAAAAAAGGGCTTTGTGGCAAAGACTATGCTACTAACTGAGCTGTCTCCTATTGGAATTTTGTCCTTTTCAACCAATCTCTTTGCCATAGAGTACTCTCCCCGCGAAAGGAAATCATGCAAGAAGGCCCACGCATTATCAACCGTGGCAAGAAGTAGCCCACCCCTTTTGAGAACCCTTTGGCACTCAGCCAAGACTTCCGATGTGTTCTTTGCGTATGAAAGGAGGTCCCCCATTGCCAGCACATAATCGAAGCATTCCTTTTCAAAAGGAAGCCTTTCGGCATTTGAATGAACGAAATCAATCTTAAGATCGGCCAGGCCAGCTTTCATGGAGGCGACACTAAGCATTTCCTGCGAAAGGTCGACTCCCACAACCTCGTGAGCTTTCTCTGCTAGATAGAGGGCCCATCTTCCCGTACCAGTACCAATGTCAAGAGTTCTTCCGATTGTCTTCACATGGTCTTCCAGCAGTCTTTCGACAATACGATGATATAAGTTCCAGTAAGGTTCCTCATACATGTAGTCATATCTGCTAGCAATTTCACTATAGTATTCCCAGGATTCCCTCAAACCGGCGCACCTCACAAATCAGCGAACATATCAGGACAGTTTACTATAGTATAATACATACTCGTCCACGATTCAGGAGTTTGGGCACGATGGCAAGAATCTGTGAAGACCTTAATGAGGTTGCTTAAAGAGCCTTTCTAGCTCGTGAGAAGTGTTACCAAGAGAATTGAACTGACACTAAACGATTATAAGAGAAAGAGTGTCTCTTAAGTAGATTGTCTGTTCCCGCAATCTTGGCGGCTAGACTCAAGTTCTGACTTCACGATTAGATCTTCTTCTTTTGACGAAGCGATTGATTCGTTAATCAGGGAGGAATTTGTGAGAGTATTGATAAATTGTTGAACAGAATCGAATTGATCTGTTCTCAGCACAGCAAACATGAATTCGACGTTCTTGCTATCGAAAATTGGGCTCATTCTAGCGGCGTAGAAGTTCTTTCTCTTTCACGAAGAACTCACCCAGCTTGTTACCCATATCCTTCACAAATGTGTTTATGTCTTTAGACCTTTTCAGGTACCTCCAAAATAGCAATATTCCGATCGTTGCACCAAAATTGTTGAATATGAGATCGAGCATTGTGTCGTTAAGACTTTCTTGAGCCATGCGGTAGCCGGGATATCTGCCAAAGATTTTGTCGGAAATGAACTCTCCGATTTCCCAAAAGACGCCTATCATGTTTACAATTGATATTCCTGAAAGCCAGACCTTCCACTCAACAGCTTTTGGAGGAAGGTTCGACCAAGCGATTGCCGAACCGAAAATGAACGGAAAGAGTGAAAAACCTCCCCAGAATCCACCAAAACAATGAAGGAAATCATCGAAAAGGGGAAAGTTGTTGTAGAATTCAAGCCATATTCCAAAGAAACTGTGGAGAGTTAAGTGCAACAGTGTAAGAAACCGTGTCTCCTCGTAGATGGGAACTCCGGTAATACCTTGGAATATCCAGGTTGAATAACCAAAAGCCGCCATAATGAGGTAACCAACCATGTGAGGTAGGTTAAAGTCACGAATAGATCCAAAAACTGGCACAAACAGGAGAAACGAGGCAAGTATATTGATCCATTTAAGCGTTTTGTAGAACTTGATATTGCTTGAAAGAATGGATTTGTTTATGGTAGGTTTATCTACTAAACTCTCACCAAAGCTTCGTGCATATGCGCCAAGGATTGTAAGTACGTCCCTTGCAGTCATTTAAACCCTTCAACCTCCATCGAACACTTTTTGGTTTAATTATACACGAGCTTGTTGGTTCAGCATCACAAATGCAACATAACAGCTCGGAAGTGAAAAACACCGCAAATATTTACGCGTGTTTGTCGAAATCATTTGGTACACTATTCAAGAGGAGAAGTTATATGAAACCCAAAAAGAGCTTTGACTTTGATGAGTTCGCCTTGGTATATTCCAAATATAGATATCCCAACGAGAAGCTGGTGGAGCACATTACTAATAGAATTAGATATGCCGACAGAATTCTGGAAGTAGGTTGTGGCACAGCTGACTATTTGAGTATTCTCTCAGAGCTTCTCTATGCTCATGGTTTCGGATTTGACACCAGCCCTTCAATGATTTCAGAGGGTTCAAAGAAGAATCAGAGAATTGAACTCGCTATTGCAGATGCAAACGGTCCTTTTCCATATGGAAATTCTGAATTTGACTTCGTCTTCAATATTAACCTCGTACATTATATTTCTGATCTTGAAAATCTGTTCAAGGAGAGTTTTCGAGTCCTGCAAAATGATGGGAGCGTATTGACAGTGACGGACTCCTGTCAAGACATTTCTGAGAGAACCTTAACCAGTTATTTCCCTGAGACTCTTGATATAGATAGAGGTAGATATCCTGGAAATTCTTCGATTATTTCTGCGATGAAGAAAGCAGGCTTCGAGGGAATATATACGACGAAGGTGAAGACCTCTTTTGAATTCAAGAAACAGCACTTTGAGCAGTACAGAAACAAGGCCTACTCGTCCCTGAGATTGATACCCGAAGAGAGTTTTGAAGAGGGAATTAAAAGGCTAGGGTCCGATATGGAACGGGGTCTTGTCCTCGGAAAGAAGGCGTATACTCAGATATGGGGCATTAAAATAGCGAAGAGGGATTTTGATCTCCCAATGATCTACACTACAAGTTTTCACTGAAAAGTAAAACTGGTTCCTTTAGGAGGTATCGTAGTGAGAAAATTGGTAGTGGTCTCTATAATCACCATTCTTTCAGTGTATGGCTTTTCTATGGCAGTCAGTGTCGGAATAGGGTTCAATTTGGACATGAGTTCGGGTGCCTTGGTTACACCGGTATTCATTCAGTTTTCGGCAGGTATCCCTTATCTTCAGGGGACGATCCATGCGTACGTTTTTTCTTTCGACTGGTCCAGCCTCGTTGTCAAAGGCTTCAGTTTGCCTGACCACACATATCTTGGAATCCAGACCAAAATCACAGTCCACAAGAGCATTTATGTGAAGGGACAGATCTTCTGGTCTTTAAAACACATCACTTCTCTCATTGGAGGAGAGAGAACAATGGCCGGCACACCTCTTTACACAAGAATTGGTCTCGGAAGCAATGTTTCAAGCATAGGATTGGATGCGGGGTTTGATGGGTACTGGCAACTAGAGCCGTCTAGTACGGTTCCATTTGCGCGACCTTATCTTCTCGTTAACTTCACTTTCTAAAAGTGACTTCCTTCATCTGTTCTAAATGCGGGCGGAAATTTCCTTTAGGATCAAAAGCCTTCAAATGCTCGTGCGGAGGGCTTTTTGACCTGGAATTCGAGTCTCATTTTCCAGTTGCCGATATTGAACAGCGACCGCACAATATGTGGCGTTATCGCGAAGCACTGCCGATCGAAAGTGATCGGTCCATCGTAACTATGTCTGAAGGTTATACTCCATTGATTGAAGAGAAAATATGTGGGAAGAATGTGTTTATTAAAATGGATCACCTTCTTCCGACTGGTTCTTACAAAGACAGGGGCGCTAGTCTCCTAGTAAGTTATGCAAGAGAACACCAAGTTTCATCTTTAGTCGAGGATTCTTCGGGAAATGCAGGATGCTCTATTGCAGCATATTCTGCACGAGCAGGTATCTCCTGTGAAATATTCGTTCCCGACCATACTTCGGTTGGGAAGCTCAGACAGATAGAGGCTTATGGTTCGAAAGTCCGATTGGTTGAAGGCTCGAGAGAAGATGTATCAAGAAAGATTCTCGAGCAAACTAAAGAAAGCTTTTATGCAAGTCATGTCTATAATCCAGTCTTTTTGCATGGAACGAAGACTCTTGCGTTCGAGATCTGTGAACAGCTTGGCTGGAATAGTCCTGGAGCTATTGTTGTTCCAGTAGGAAATGGGACTCTTTTGTTGGGAGCATCTATTGGATTTGGGGAATTGTATTCAGCCGGAATTGTTGATAATCTTCCAAAGATTATTGCCGTGCAAGCAGAGAACTGTGCCCCGCTTCTTCGTGCTTTCGAAATGAATCAAAAAGATTCTGCTGATGTAAACGCGGAAGCGACTGTTTCGGAAGGAATTGCGATTGAAAAGCCCGTAAGAGGTGCTCAAATATTGAAAGCGGTCAGAGACAGTAGAGGCACTTTTGTGGGGGTTTCTGAGCAGGAGATAATTGAAACCTGGAAGGAAATGTCAAAGAGAGGTCACTTCGTTGAACCAACTTCCGCGGCAACAATAGCGGGTTTAAAGAAGTACATTTCGAAAACCGATCCTAACGAAACGATTGCATCCGTATTCACGGGTCACGGCCTTAAAACAGCCTGCGAATTATTCTCCTGGAATAAGCAATAGGGTTTGAACTGAGGTAGTTAAAGCAAGAATTCGTGGATCAATTTTTGATCCAGTTTCTTTAAATGAGCCCGGTGGGTGTGGAACTGAGGAAATCACTTCGAGATTCTCCTGGTCGAAATGTTTATAAGTTTTGAGAAGTTGCCGCATTGATTCGGACCTATTGAAGGCGGGAGGACACCCCGTCTTAGTGTTGCGTTGACTGTTGAACACAACGGTTATATAATTAAAAATAGGAGGTGGTTAAGTTGTTTTGGGATCCAACTTTTATTATTCTCATTCCTGCTATAATCCTGGCAGCTTACGCCCAGTTTCTTGTTAGTTCGAGATTTGCGCATTATTCCAAAGTGAAATCTACCTTTGGACTTAATGGAACTCAGCTTGCGAGGCAGCTTCTTGACAATGCAGGACTATATGATATTAAAATTGAACGAATACGGGGAAATCTAACAGATCATTACGATCCAAAGAATAGAATCGTTCGGCTTTCAGATACAACGTACAACAGCTCCTCTATAGCAGCTCTAGGTGTAGTGGCTCACGAAATCGGTCATGCTATTCAAGATAAGGAGAAATATGTACCTTTGATTGTTCGCAACGCCGTAGTCCCTGTTGCGCAGATCGGTTCCTCTCTTTCGTGGATAATCTTTATTATTGGACTTCTTATGGTTTCGCCAGTCCTTATTAGAATAGGGATTCTGGTCTTTTCTGCCTTTGTCTTCTTCACGCTAGTGACGCTGCCGGTCGAGTTCAACGCAAGTTCGAGAGCGAAAAAGCTTCTCTCGTCAATGGGCATGCCTTCTAAAGAGCTTGAGGGCGTAAGTTCAGTTCTTGGAGCTGCAGCAATGACTTACGTTGCATCTGCGGCTACCGCTATTCTTCAGTTATTCAGGATGCTTTTCTTGTCGGGTGCTGGCAGAGACTGATGCAGGGAGCTCGTTCCATTGCTTTACAGACCCTATCTTTTTTCGATGCAAATGGTTATATCTCCTTTAGAAAATTGGATATAGCGCTGTCCACGCTTTCTTCCCAAGATCGCTCGTTTTGCATGAATATCATCTACGGGTGTCTGAGAAAGAGAGTTAGCATCGACTTCGAACTGTCTCGTTTTCTCACAAAACCAAGCAAATTGCCCCATGCTGTGCTGAATGCGTTACGAATCGGCGCATTTCAGATTCTTTATATGAAAAGCATCCCGGAATACGCAGCACTGAAGTCTTCGGTAGATATGATTGTGGTGAAAGAGTTTAAGGGTCTTGTGAATGCGGTACTCAGGAAGCTAATAAATGGAGGCCCTGCGAAAAGAAAACCTCTTAACATCCTCTATTCCCATCCGGAATGGCTTGTAAATTACTGGAGGGAATTTGCCTGGATAGACGACTTTGAAGAGTTTCTGGAGCACAATCAGACTCCCCCTGTTCAAACAGTTCTTTCCTTGGGAAGAGAGAATGAGTTGATCAAAAACGGCTTTATATTCGACAAGAGTGAGTATTCGGATCTATCCTGTGTTTTTCAAAAAGGTAGTAGTATAGAGAATCTTCAGATCATCGACGAAATTGAATACTTGCTTTCAAAAACAGCTATCCCGGTTTTGACTCATAAGGGAAGTCTTACAGGAAAAATCAACTCAATGCCATGGCTTCTCCACACGTTGACTCCGGAGAAAATTGACGGCTACTCAAAAGTGGCTGTGGAATCGCTTGGCAACTTCTCAAGAGAGCATAATGAGTTCATATACTATAGTCAGGCTTTTACTGTAGAGGAAAACAAGCATGCCCTCGACGTTCTCGAAGGTTTTGAACCTGTAATGATGGAGGACTTCTTCGCTGAGCATAAGATCTCTGCGAGATTTGATGGCAAAGGATACTGGCTACAACCATGGAAGGCACCGGCCGCATGTTATCTGGCAAGAGTTAGGAGTGCAAATTGAAGGACATTCTTTCTTTGGATCTGGACGAGCTGAGAAGGGAAATAATTTCATTCGGAGAAAAGAACTACAGGGCAAATCAGATTTTCAAGTGGGTTTATGTGAAGAGGGTCCTTGACTTTTCAGAGATGACCGATCTTCCTATGAGTCTTAGAAACAAGCTCGGTTCGCTTTTTCGATTTACCACGATGAAAGAAGTGGAAAGGCAGATTTCGATTGACGGTACAGAGAAATTCTTGCTTAAGTTGGAAGACGATAACCACATTGAGACAGTTGTTTTGAAACATCCCCGCCACATCACCTTTTGCATCTCTTCTCAGGTTGGATGCGCTCTCAACTGCTCCTTCTGTGCAACTGGAGCCAGTGGTTTCACAAGAGACCTTTCTGCGAGTGAGATAGTTTCTCAGGTAATTCTTATGGAGAATAGCATCGGCAGACCAGTCGATAATATTGTATTTATGGGAATGGGAGAACCTTTTCTTAACGAGGCCAACGTCTACAAGGCAATAAAGATTCTTCATGATCCCGTAGGTAGAAACCTGGGGATTCGTCATTTCACTATTTCAACCGCTGGGATTCCCGAAGGCATAAAGAGACTGGCCGATTCGGGAATGGACGTCCGACTTTCAGTTTCACTTCATAGCGCAAGTGAAGAGACACGGAGTTCTCTGATGCCAATCAACAAGAAGTATCCACTCGATTCATTGCGGAAGGTGCTTGATTATTACCAGCAAAAAACCGGTAATAGAATTACGTTTGAATACGCTCTGATAAAGGGAGTGAATGATTCTACGGAAGATTTGACAAAACTTGGGGAATTCCTGACGGGGATAAAATCCTTCGTGAACATAATACCCGTGAACCCAGTGAAGCCGGTTTTCGATAGACCATCCGATAAAGAAATTGCTGTCTTCTCAGAGAGTCTCAAAAAGGCCGGATTCGAATGCGCAGTCCGACACGAGAAAGGCACTGATATTGACGCTGCATGTGGTCAGTTAAGGCAGAAAAGAAGGGAATAGTTTTGGAGAGAAGAAAAGGAGTGGTAGTGAGATTTGGCAGCAGAAATATGGAGGTTGTTGATGCTGAAACAGGCGGGCGGCTAATATGTACTATGCCAGGACGTTTTAGATTGCAGGGGATCAGACCTATCGTTGGAGATAGAGTTGAATATGCTTTAAGCGGTGACGGTCAGGGGCGCATAGAAAGCATTCTTCCCAGAAAGACGGAGCTTCTGCGTCCACGGATCTCGAATATCGAGCAAATATTGCTTGTGCTTTCGTTGAAGGAACCGGCAGTTCAAAATCTCATTACGGATCGTTTCCTTGTTCTTGCCGAGTACGCGAAACTGCCTGTTACGATAGTAGTCAACAAAATCGATCTAATCAATAATGAAGAACTAGATAGGTTTTCAGATGTCTATGGTGAGCACTACGAAATCTGTCCGGTCTCTTCTAAGAACGGAATCAACCTCGATCGTCTTCGAGAAGTTTTGAAAGGTAAGATAAGTGTTATGGCCGGCATGTCGGGAGTGGGTAAGAGCAGCCTCCTAAATTCTCTTAACCCGGGACTTAAGCTAAGGGTTTCAGAGATTTCAAGGGGTTTGGAGAGGGGTAGACATACGACCTCTTATGTTGAACTCCTGCAATTCGAGTTTGGAGGATTAATAGCAGACACTCCGGGTTTTGCAAATCTTGAACTGCCAGTGATTGCTCCAGAAAACCTGGACAAGTGTTTCCCAGAAATCTCCCAGGAACAAGGAATGTGCGCGTTTAGTGACTGCGTCCATGTCGATGAGCCTGGATGCTACGTCAAGGAGCTTGTGGAAGCCGGTTCTATTCATAGAAGTCGTTACGAAAGCTATTTGATTATGTATAATGAATTGAAGGAAAGAGAACAGGAGAAGGGAGGGCGAAAATATGGCTAGAATCTCTCCCTCGATTCTTGCCGCAGACCTTACTGAACTCGCACGTGAGGTCATAAGAGTCCGTGACGCTGATTACTTGCACATAGATGTGATGGATGGAATGTTTGTTCCCAATATAACTTTTGGCGTGCCGATCATGGAAGCGCTGGGAAGACTGCATCATCCTCCCCTTGATGTTCACTTGATGATAGAGGATCCTTCCAGATACGTGAAGGAGTATGCCGCCTTAGGCGCAAAGAATCTACACGTACATGTTGAAGGTAATTATCATCTTCACAGACTTCTTGGACAAATTAGAGAAACCGGTTCGAGAGCATTTGTCGTTCTCAATCCATCTACGCCCGTCTCCCTTCTAGATGAGGTTCTTTCATGTGCCGATGGTGTACTTGTTATGACCGTAAATCCCGGGTACACCGGCCAAGAATTTATACCCGAAGCTGCCAAAAAGATCGATGTGCTAGATCGTATTCGAACTGAAAGAAACTTGAAGTTCGAAATCGCAGTGGATGGAGGAGTGAGCCTCGACAACGCTCAGGATCTCGTAAATAGAGGTGCAGATATTCTTATAATGGGAGCTGCAGTCTTCAGATCGGAAAATCCATCAGTTGTTGTAAGGAAGATCAAGGAGCTCAAGAGGTGAAGCTCTACTTAGTGACTTCTAATGAAAACAAACTCAAAGAGGTACGCCTCATTCTTCCTGAAGGATTTGATGTTGAATCCATTGAAGCAATCGCTCCAATGAAAGACATCGTTGAAGATGCAGGGACCTTCTTCGGAAATTCATTGAAGAAGATCGAAGCTTACAAGGATGTTGGAGTACCACTTCTTGCGGAAGATTCAGGGCTTGTAATTGAATCTCTTGGAGGATTTCCAGGAGTGAATTCTGCGAGATTCATGGAGAACAGTCATTACTCTGAAAAGATGCAGATCATTCTTGACAGAATGGTGAACGAAGAAAACAGAGCAGCTCGATTTGTCTGTGCTGCGCTGTTTTATGATCCTTCGAACAGCGTTTTGGTTGGAGTTGAGGAGCAAGTTGAAGGAATTATTGCAAGGAAACAAGCCGGTGAAAACGGTTTCGGCTATGATCCAATATTTGTTCCCCAAGGTTATTCTCAAACCTTTGGTGTTCTTGGGGATTCAATAAAAAAGGAGCTCTCACATAGAGGTAAGGCATTCAGGAAACTCTTTTCACTTGTTTACCTTTATACCGGGAAAAAATAAACAAAGCTATTCCTACTATGAGTAAGATTACAGAAACTGCTTGAGCAGTTCTTACTTCGCTTTGACCTATGTAAAGGCTATCTAACCTCAGGCCTTCAATGAAAAACCTAACAATTGAATATAAAACCATGTAAAGAGCAGTTACTTCACCATAATTCTTTCTTTTCCCCAAATACCAGTATAGTACAGCGAAAATGACTACATTCGCCAGGCTTTCGTAGAGAAAAGTTGGATGGAAGTATTCAAATTCGGAGTAACCCGGCATTCGGTATCTTAAAGGTACGAACATCTTCCAAGGAAGATCAGTGGGTGAACCGTATGCCTCATAGTTTGTGAAATTCCCCCATCTACCAATGGCCTGAGCTAAAGGTAATACAGCTGTGAAAATGTCAGTTACCTGTAGAAATCTCAAGTCTGCCTTCTTTCTGAATGTAACATAAAGAAATGTAACAAGGAGAGCGGCAAAAAAAGCTCCATGTATTGCCAGGCCACCATCCCACGTTCTGAAGATGCTCCAGAAATCTCCGCGATAGATCTCATAGTTGAACGCAACATAATAGATTCTGGCGCCCAGTACGCCAAAAACAATTCCAATGAAGACTCCCTCGATTAAGTAATCTTCTTTGATGCCTTCCTTTAGACCCTGACGCCGTCCCAAAAGATAAGCAGCGATGATTCCGGTGGCAATCATAACTCCATACCATCTAACGGAAAAGGGGCCTAGATTCTCAACAATTACAGGATTCAGGATCAGTTGACCGCTGAAGACTGCTCTCAAAAAGAAAAATAGTGCAACCGCAGAGGCTGATGCTATCACAATTGAAACTACTATCTTCTTCACTCAAACCCCCTCTTTCCGACACTTCAAAACCAGATCTATGAGTATTCCAGAAGTCAGAAAAAACCTCATCTATTCCTTAGGAGGAGCTTCTTCTACGCCGGATTCACTTATCTCCAGTTGTTCATCGGATGAAGGCTCCATATCACTAATAGAAGCTTTTTCGATGACATTGTCCAGAACCTTGTTTCTGATGATAGTTGAAACGATGTCTTCTTTAACATCTCGACGAGTATTAACCATTTCTTTTGCTCTTTCAGCGGAAATTCCCCAATATGGAGCCATTTCTTCGGCATAAGCTTGAATCTCTTCCTCTTCAGCTCTGAAGCCCTCTCTCGATGCTATTTCATCGATGAACCTAGCTTTCTTTATTTCATCAAACACACCAGACCTGAGTTCTTCGATGAGTTTCTCTTCGCTTCCAGCCTGTTTAAGGTATTTTTCGTAACTTTTCTCCTTCTTGGAATTCTCTATCGTTCTCTGAACAAGATAATCCAGAGTCGCATCGGAAATCTCAATCTCGACAAGATCATTGATTTTGTCCATCGCTTGCTGCCTTAAGAAGTCTTTCTTCCAGTTCAAGAATGATTCCATTCCCTCTCTGCGAACAATTTCCTTTAATTCTTCAAGAGTATTTGCTTCGGCATTCACGGTTTTTGCAAATTCATCGTCTAGATCCAAAGGACTCTTTCGTAGAACGTCGAGGACTTTTACTGAATAAAAATATTCATTATCGGAGTCTTCGAATGTTCTTGTAAACTCTACGACGTCATCCTTTGTTTTCCCTATGATATTCTTGACTATTGGTCTATCATCTTCAGGAACAACGCTCAGTTCCTGAACCTTATTCTCTGCGATTTTCTTGCCATCCTTAATTATCGTGTACTCAATCTTTACTA
>NZ_JFHJ01000618.1:0-4075 GCF_003666285.1 Mesotoga sp. HF07.pep.5.2.highcov
AGATAGACGATACATTAAGAAAGACAATTACCAAAGTGCCAGCAGCGATAACGATTACAATCAGGTATCTTCTAAGACTTTTTCGAAGAAGCTGAAACGAAAGATTAGCAAGTATTACAGTCACACCCACTCTCGCGCCGGCAAAAAAGCCTTTGAAGACAGGAAGGTCTACGAAATCGGTGAAGAAACTTGCTATTACAAGTATTATAATAAATGGAGTTAACGAAGCTCCAAGCACCGCAAAAAAAGCGCCCCAAAACCCTGCAAGCCTACTTCCAAGGATCATAGCTGTGTTTATCGCTATAACACCAGGTACAGTTTGGGCAGTGACAATGACATCGAGAAACTCGTCTTCCTTTATTATCCTGTATTTGTCTACAATAAACTCCTTTATTACAGGAATCATTGCATATCCGCCGCCTATAGTGAATGTGCTGACTTTGACGAATATCCAGAAAAGCCTAAGTGGGCTCATTGATTTCAACGTCCATCTAATCCATGCTGGAGCGACGAACTTCCTCCTCTCATCATTATGAGTGCTCAGTCAAATGCAATAACCCGGAAAGACTCTAAGTCTTCTGTTCTCCGCCCATTTGCTCCTATATTTTACAACTCGTTCTGGTTTTCTGCAGTCATAAGTCAAGTTATCCTTTTGAACGGAGCATGTCTCACGTGATAAACTTTACTAAAGGGGGTGAACCTATGGAAAACAGAATCAGATGGGGCGCCAAAGCGATTTCTTCTGACGGCAAAGACCTCGGGAAAGTCATTCGGGTAGTCATTCATCCTAAGAACAACGAAGTCACTCATCTAGTGATAGAAAAGGGCATCTTCAATAGAGTGGCAAAATTGGTGCCAATAGCTACTGTGTTTTTTGCAGCTCCCGACGAAATTAGATTGAGAATTGAATCGAAAGACGTTGAAACACTGCAGGATTACGAAGAGACGTTCTTCGTTACTGGAGAAGAAATAGAGAATCTCGAAAGCGGAGTCACCCCGGTTTACTGGTTAAGACCGGTTGGGGATTACGCAGAGCTATACCCTCTTCCACCGTTAAACACTTCGATAAATGTTCCAAAGGACAGCAAATCCCTTGAGCCGGGATGTGATATCGTTACCGCTGAAGAGAAGATTGTGGGAAGGGTAAAAAGCTTCGTTCTAAATGACGAAGGCAAGATCACCCATTTGATAGGTGAATGCGGAGGGTTTGGTTCTAGGTCAAAGAAACTGATACCGATAGACTGGGTTGAAGAAATCGATGAGTGTAAAGTAAGAGTTTCTGCATCGTCAGTTATGGTAGAGAAATTGCCGGAAATGGATTGATGAAGAAAGTGACGGTGTACTATATGGCATCAGCCGGAATCTTATTCGTGCTCAATTTTTCTAAGGGTGCCTATTTTCATCCAGTCTTTTTTTTCTTGCCTTTCTTAATCATTGTTGATTATTTAATAGTTTCAGGTATTCCGGGGAGGAGTTATTCAATAAGAATTTCAGCCTTTCTGAGAAATATACAGTCTATACTCACCCTCAGGCGAACATTCGATGAGAGCACAAAAGGTAAGATTATCGATTCTGAGAATCTGAGAAACCTTGAGAAGGTAGTTTCCTCACTCGAAGAAAAACTGAAGAAGCCATCTGAGCTACAGAGAAAGCTGTATATTTTTTCAGCTTATGCAGCGCCGCTTTTTCCGCTCGCGGTTATGTTATCCTCCGTGATTGTTCAGAGAAGAGTCGAAATTGTGGCGGGTCTTTTTTCGTATGTGGCATCGTTGATAATTGTTCTCTTGTCAAGAAAGGCCTTTTCAAATCTTGAAAAGACTATCGAAAAACTGAATGAAGAAATTAGGAAAGCTGTGGACGATATCACTCAATAATTGAGAGTTTTTTATTGGAAGGAGATTCAAAATGGCATTTGTTGAGGTCAGAGACCTTAGTAAAACTTACAGGTCGGGTGAAGTGTCGGTCGAAGCACTGAAGGGAGTTTCATTTGATATTTATGAAGGCGAGATACTAGCGATTCTCGGACCGTCCGGATGCGGAAAAAGTACACTCCTGAACTGTCTTTCAGGAATAGATACGCCTACGGAGGGGAAGGTTACAGTCAAGGGGGTTGATCTTCACTCTTTGAAGGATGATGAAAAGACCCGCTTTAGGGCGATGAATATGGGGTTCGTGTTTCAATTCTACAATCTTATACCTGTCTTAAAAGCAGTCGAAAATGTGGAACTCGCGATGCTTACAATGGGAAGTAATGAAAAGAAAGCCCGTGAAGCGGCGATGGAAATTCTTGCAAAAGTCAATTTAAGGGAGCGAGAACATTACCTCCCTTCAAGATTGAGTGGTGGTGAGAGACAGAGAGTCTCAATAGCAAGGGCACTCGTTCACAGGCCGGCTATTGTATGGGCCGACGAGCCTACGGGAGCCCTGGATACGAAGACCAGCAATGATCTAATGAATCTCATCACCGAGCTGAATGAAACGTTCAATCAGACCTTCGTAATTGTTACGCACGACGAGAGAGTTTCTGCATTCTCAAACAGAGTTCTCCACATGGATAGTGGTAGCATTTTGAAGATTGAAGAAAATAAAGAATTGAAGGTGTAACAGTGATAATACAGATAATTAGTCTTTTTGCGGGTGTTGCCGTAATTGCGATACTAGTTTCAATGATAAGGAATCCGATAATTTTCAAAATCGGTTACAGAAACATTTACAGGAGAAAATCCGATACTTTTTTGGTGATAATGGGATCTCTGATTGGAACGGCGCTTATCATGGGTTCGATGGCCATGAATGATTCTTTTCAGAATTTCCTTTACGGTCAGATCGAAAGAACCCATGGTGAGATCGATGAACTGATCTACATCCCTTCAGATAATCAAAACATTGGTAAAGAGCTCATTCCCAATTCCAAAATCGAGATTCTTGTCGATTCACTTTTGAAGAACGAACAGGTAGACGGTGTCCTTCCTATTCTTAGTAGAACTGTCTCTATTGGACTCCCCGGAGAGGCCAGAAGTCAAACTGGAAAGAGTTTTCAGGTGAGCATGATAGGAGTAGAAGCCGATCAACTCTCAAACTGGCCTGACGTCGATAAAGTGGATCTGGTCCTCCCCTCTGCTACAGATGAACTTCCCGAGGTTGTCATCAACAAAGAGCTGGCCGAAGTTGCCGGGGTGGCGGTCGGGGATACTCTTGAAATTCTTGTAGACCCAGGACAGAGATTGCTTTTCTGGATTCCTCTTCCTGAGGTAAGGGTGGCTGAAATTGTTGAAGGGAATGGGATTCTTCACTACCAGATAGAAAACCAGGGTTCAAATGGGTTTACCATGTTAATGGATGTTGAAGAAGCCAGAGAAGTACTTAAGATAGGTGTTGAAGACTATTATAATGCACTAATCGTTTCGAACCGTGGGGATTTTCTAACAGGTGAAAGGCTTACAGATCAGGTTGTGGCAAGCATAAAGCCCTTAGTCGGTGAGGAAGTGGTGGTCAGGGAGGTCAAGAAGGATTCCTTGAGTATGGTTGACCAGGGGAATATCGGTCTCTTATTCCTCATGCTCAGTGTCTTTGCCATATTTGCAGGTGTGCTTCTTCTTACAAACATTTACTTGATGCTTGCTCAAGAGAGGAGGACCGAGCTTGGTACCCTCAGAGCGATTGGTTATTCAAGAAAAAGAGTGTCCAGGACGATTCTCTATGAGGGTTTTTTCTATTCTATTTTCTCGTCAGGTATTGGAGTCCTCGCTGGGTTGGGAATTGCGAGGTTTATTTTAGGTAGTTTCGTAAACCTATTTGAGGATGCGGTCTCACTGATACCTTTCGAAGGTGCAAATATCGCTTTTAACTCCATGCAGAACTCATTCGTGTTCTTCGTGCGGATCGATTCAATTGCCTATGGATTTCTTTTGGGGCTTATCATACCTATGATAATCATTGTTTACACGGGAAGGAAGATTTCACGCACGAATATAGTGACCGCGGTAAGAAATATACCTGAAGAGCTTGATGAAAGGAAGAGACTTCTGCTGAATGTCATAGCAGCCGTAGGGGTTCTTGTTTCAGTAGTGATGGC
>NZ_JFHJ01000385.1:0-1560 GCF_003666285.1 Mesotoga sp. HF07.pep.5.2.highcov
GGTGTCGATCTTATCCAAGAACGAAGAACCTGGACGCGCAGCGTCGGAACGAAGAACTACTCTTTCTAGGGTCGGTTCCATGATCCGGAACGGGCAACCAAGGACGGCTCTTCACAGCGCTCAGCGATCAATGGGTCTTATTCATTATCCTTGACAAGTCACTTTTCAGTGCCGGAAGACTTTCCTGAACGGTTTTCCAGACAATCTCTAGATCCGTTTCAAGGTACTCATGAATAAGTACATCGCGCATTCCGGCGATTTCCTTCCAGGGAATGTTCGGATGGGCTGTTCGAAATGAAAGGGGAATTTTCTTGACCGTTTCACCAATTAGCAGTAAGGCGTACAGAACTGAGTAGTTGATCGATCTCTTAAGTTCGAATTCGCTGAAAGACACTCCTTGGAGAAACCCTTCGATTTCTCCTATGAGCCTAAGAATCTCTTTGATATGTTTCTCCGCGTCGTCTGGTCTCACGATATGTATTTGACCTCGCACAAGACCCGATCTTCATAGTCTTTTCTTAATGCTCTGCGAGTTACCAGATCAACCTGCTTTTCAAGTAGTGATGAGAGGTCGTTCTTAAGCCTTATGAACTCGAAGAGATCGGGAGTCTGTTCGAAATCAACAAGAATGTCCACGTCACTGTTTTCAGTGTATGAATTTGTCGCGTAGGAACCAAAGACCCCAATGGTTCTTACATTGTACTCCTCTTTCAGTTCTGAAAGCTTCCCGGAGAGCTTTGAAAGTATCTCCTCCAGAGTATTCATACTGTTCCTCCACGATAAGTATTGTTCTAGCAAATTATAGCACTGACAGCCGTAATGCCCGCTTCGCGGGTAAACAAAGGATCAGGTTAGGAAGCAGGGTTAATAGGAGCGGGTGGAAAGAAAAAGTGAGGATAATATTCATTGCTAACAGTCCAGTCACCTAAGAAAAAGTTCTTTGTTGGCCATTCAACTTTCCAGACCTGGGAGAGCAGTGCTAGAGGAATAAACACGCCCGTTTTACTTCGAAGTCCGTGAACCTGTGCAGAATCACAGTGACAAAGAAAGGCGTTAGCATTAGCAATTAAAGATAGCAGTCTTCTTTTGCATCGCGTCACATGAGATGATTCTGCTCTGAATCTCGCTCTTCTCGTGAGTGAGCAAACTCTCGATAACGCTCCTTCTCGCTTGATTTTATCCAAGGACGGGTCAATGATCCGGGACGAGTCACGGAGGACGGTTCTTCACAGCGCACAGCGGCTCTCAGGATCGAGATGCTGAAACAAGTTCAGATGAAGGATTTAGACGCTTTCGGAACAAGCATTCGTTGTCATTCCACGGAGCCTGCCCTGAAATGCTCTGTTCAGGGTCATCCCGAACTTGTTTCGGGATCTTGGTGTTGATCTTATCCAAGGACCGGTCCATGATTTGGGACGAGTCACGAAGGACGGCTCTTCACAGCGCTCAGCGGGTTCTCCGCTTTTAAGCGAAAAGCGGTTCTTATGCTTGCAACTTGGAACTCACAACTTGCAACTGATCTCCGAAGGACGGCTCTTAATGATCTTGATCTTAAATCCC
>NZ_JFHJ01000308.1:0-27505 GCF_003666285.1 Mesotoga sp. HF07.pep.5.2.highcov
CCGAACAACTGGAAGAAGGATTACAGGTTTGGGACGTTCCAAAGTTCTACCAGGCTGGTTCCGGTGGTATAAGCATCAACACTGGAGAATACAACTACATCCTTGGTTATTCCGCTTCACAAATCGGTTCTATTGCTAGGGGAAGCCACAAGTGCCAGGGAATGTCAGGAAGTCTCGGAAGTCTCGGAGATGCCTTCTCCAGATACGTCTTGCTTAGAAGCACCGTTGGAACTGAAGAGACTTCGCTTCTTGATAACATTGACACCTCTTTGAAAGCGATATCAAATGGAATCGAAGGAGGACCAGCTTTGATCTCTGATCTCGATGGGATGTTGCTGGAATTGAACGGAATTGCAAACGCTATAGTCGCGGGATTTGACGCGATGAATCCTCTTTCGGTCGGTGAAGAGCTTCTTGAAGGATTGGGCTTAGTTAGGGAAATAATTGCTTTTGCACAGGAAGCTGATCTAACCAGAAACGATAAAGCACTCCTACTTGAGAGACTTGCAATGAAGGAAGAGGATTTTGTCGCTGCTTGTAACGAGCTTTTCTCAACGAGAGTAGTTGTAGAAGCAGAAGACTTAGCCATAGTTCCTGGACAAACATTTGAGGTTACAGTGTCCTTCTGGAATCTAGGTGGTCAGAATGTCGATTCAGTAAAACTGGGTCTAGACGTACCGAAGGGTTGGACGGTAGTTGGAGGAGAAGTATTTGAGGACGTAGCTTTCAACCAAAGTTGTGAGGCGGTTTTTACGGTTACTGTCGCGGAAGATGCTCCCTACACTGATGCTTTTGATGAGAATCCAATCACCGGATTTGCTGAATGGGAAGTATCGGGAACATCTGTATTGGCCGAGGCAGTTGCAGATGCTAGAGTGGTGCCTCAGGTTTCGATATCCACAGAACCTGAAAGGTTGATGGCTCCAGCGAGTTCATCTTCAATCGTAAGATCAATTGCTGTCAAGGTTCAGAACAATACTGCAAATGAGATTTCTGGAGAAGTAGTTCTTGACCTCCCGGCTGGATGGGAGTTAGTTACAGAAGATACGTCGTTCGTTCTTGGGCGTGAGAATGAATCAACAACTTTAGAGATTGATTTCATGATTCCTGCCAACGCACCTCTTGGCCAATCCGAGATTGTTGTAGAAACCATAGTTGATGGTAAGGTATTCAATCAAGGGTACCAGATCATCGCATATCCTCACATCGAAACGAAATATCTCTACAAGCCTTCGGTCTTCAATGTTGCAGTTATCGATGTGAAAGTTGCTGCCGATCTAAAAGTTGGTTATGTGGATGGTGGGCTGGATATCAATACTGTGTACCTCAGACAGATGGGAGTAGATGTCACCGAATTGAGCCCTGCTGACCTTGCCGCTGGTGATCTAAGTCAATACGACACTATCGTCATAGGTACGAGAGCAGCTACAGCAAGACCGGATATTGAGGCGAACTCTGCAAGGCTTAATGAGTACGTATTCAGTGGTGGTAACCTGATCGTTCAGTATCATAAGACAGGCGAATACAGTGGCAGCTGGGCACCCTACGACTTTACTATTAGTAGAAACAGAGTCACAGTCGAGGAAGCCGAGATGAAAATACTTGTTCCAGATCACCCAATTTTCAACTGGCCAAATGTAATCGGAGATTCAGACTGGGAGGGCTGGAAACAGGAGAGAGGTCTCTACTTCCCGAACAAATGGGCACCTGAGTTCACTCCATTAATTGACACCGATGATCCCGGCGAGGATATCATGCCAGGATCACTATTGATTGCAAACTACGGAGAGGGGACGTACATCTACACCGCGCTCGTATGGTACAGACAGCTTGATTATCTTGTGCCGGGTGGATATAGAGTCTTCTCGAATATGTTGAGTTTACCAAAGGTAAAGTGAGGCAATTAGAGAATCCGGGGGCCCCAAAGGTCCCCGGTTCTATGAACTATCAAATATTGAGAAAACTGACGATAATTGATTCCCTTCGTCCTTCACAATCTGTATTAAGCTCAGCTCGCCAGTATCCCTGTTTATAAGAGAAGAGAGTCATGAAGTATAATGTTAGTAAGTTAGCCTACTTAACGAAGCAAAGGTGATTCCATTGAGTCGATGCTTGCGCGAAACTGAAGAAAAAATAATGCGAATCGTTAGAGATGAGGGTCTGGTCTCCAGAGCAGATATAGCCAGAAAGAGTGGTTTGAGCAAACCTGTAGTGTCAGTAATTGTGAACAATTTCATCTCTCAGGGTTCAGTAGTTGAAGTAAAAGAAGGAGAAAGTTCAAATCGCGGCGGGAAGAAGCCCATGCTGTTATCTTTCGTTCCCACTTACAAGTACGTGGTTGGCGTAGATGTCGGAGGTAACAAACTGATCTCTATACTCTCGGATCTTGATGGAAATATTGTTGAGAAGGTAAGATTCTCTACTAAATCTATTTCAAATGAGAAGACATTTCTAGAGATTGTGGAAATGGCGATATCTCAGGTAATGAAAGTCCCAGTCTCGAAAGTAATGGGAATCGGACTCGGTGTTCCAGGAACTGTAGATCCTGAGAGTGGATTGATTTTTTATATGCCCGCATTTGGGCTCCGAAAAGTGAATTTGCGTGATTATATCGAAAAGAGATTCGAAGTTCCAACATTTGTTTCGAATGACGTGACACTTAACGCTCTCGGTGAGTTGTGGGCTGGAGCTGCAAAGGGATGCAGAAATGTCTTTCTGACAGCACTTGGTACAGGAACAGGTGCTGGATTAATCATAAACAACGAGCTTTACGAAGGATCAAGCGGAGTTGCTGGAGAGATAGGGTATATGATAACCGACTGGAGCAGAGAGAAGAATCTGAGCTTTGTGTTTGGAAGCCTTGAAAGCTGGTTCTCGGGATACGCCTTTGAAAAGCTTCTTTCGGAGTTTGAAAACGAACCGTCGGTCGCACAGATGTTTGATCATTCAGACACAAATCCGAGATTCAGAGAGATAGTTACGGTTGCTTGTGAGCACCTTAGCGTGGTTATCGCGAATGTCATCACACTGCTTGATCCAGATGTTGTTGTCATAACCGGTGGAATTGGTTACAACCAATACGATAGGATAGTCAGTTTAATAATGCCGGTACTAAAGAGGACCGTTCCTCCTGAAATACTTGAGCGCGTTACTTTCAAGCGTGGAGAGTTGGGCGAACTAGGGGTTTCGTTAGGCGCTGTGTGCAATGTTCAAAGAAAGGTCTTCATGGAAGTATGAGCAACATCACTATTTTGGAGGTGGGCAAATGAAAAGAGCATTGTTGTTTCTTCTGGTAAGTTTGGTTGTCTTCGCCAGTTTTGCTGGCGCAGTGAAGATTACCTTCTGGCAGTACTACTACGAAACAAAAGTGAAACTCGTAGATCAGCTTATCGAAGAGTTCGAAAAGCAGAATCCTGGGATCGAAGTAGAGCACGTTACTTTCCCCTACGAGAATTTCAACGAGAAGGTCGCGGTGTCTGTTCCTGCCGGAGTCGGGCCTGATGTTCTTACTCTTTTCTACGGATGGATTCCACTTTACGTTACTTCAGGATATCTAGTTCCTCTTCCTGAAAGCGAATTTTCCCCTGAATATCTTAGCAGTCAGTTTTTTCCTTTCGTATCCAAAGGAATTGAGTTTGACGGAGTTCCCTATGCCCTTCCAACGGCCGTAAGATCTCTAGCACTCTTCTGGAACAAGGATCTGTTTGCAGAGGCTGGTCTCGATCCGGAGTCTCCGCCAACGACTTTCGCCGAGATGGTCGAATTTGCAAAGAAGCTCACGAAGTACGACGACAAGGGCAACATAATTCAGGAAGGTCTGACAATGCAGCCATCCGGTCAGGGTCACCAGTGGATTAGAGAAGTCCTTGTCAGACAGCTCGGTGGAACACCCTACAGTGCTGACAATAGAACGGTTCTCTACTCCCTGACTGCACCCGACACTCTGAAGGTATATACCGACCTGATAACGGAAGATAAGGTCGGTTATCCGGGATTCCTGAACGACGATGTAACGGCCTTCAGATCTCTCAAAGCAGCAATGACGATCGACGGCTCTTTCAGGCTTGGAACTTTCAGACCTCTTGAGAACCTCAACTGGGGAGTTACGGAGCTTCCATCGATGAACGGAGTGAAGTCTAACTTCGCATCTTTCTGGGCGCACGCCATAACTACCAATGCAACCGGCGAAAAGCTGGATGCTTCGATCAAGTTCCTGAAATTCATAACCTCAGAATATGCTCAGAAGCTCTGGCTTGAACAGGTCGGCGAGCTTCCCGCCAACCCGAATGTCGCAGCCGCTTATTATGATCATCCCGAATACGGACCGTTCCTCAAGGGTCTCGAGTACGCCCATGCGACTTTCTTCGTTGACGAAAGCGGACAACGCCAGGTCCTGATGGATGCTGTAGACAAGGTATGGATACAGGGTATGGATCCTGTTAAGGCTTTCGAAGAAGCTGCAGTTGAAGATCAAGCAATAATAGACGAGTTCTGGTCCAGGGTAGAGTAATTTGAAGAGCAGGTGGCCGTGGCATAGCCACGGCCGTTCTCTTTGGGGGTAAAGAATGAAGATAAGTCAGAAGAGAATCCTTACAGCTTATGTTTTCCTGGCTATCCCATTGGTTTTCTATATTGTTGTGCGTTTCTATCCGATGATATATACCTTCTGGTTGAGTTTCACAAACTGGAAGCTAATTTCACCAAATAAAGATTTCGTTGGGTTCGACAATTTCGTGAAGCTTTTCAAAGATAAAGTGTTCGTGACTTCTCTCTGGAATACCCTTAAATACGTGACTTACGGTGTACCTCTCGTCATAGTCCTGTCCCTCTTTTTGGCCACTACGCTGAACAGGGTTCGACATCTGCAGTGGTTTTACCGTTTGTTGTACGTGATGCCCTATATCACACCACTTGTGGCAGTAAGTTGGGTTTGGAGATGGATCTATCAGCGGCCACCGGCAGGAATATTAAACAATCTTCTTATGGCCTTCGGCCTTGACGCACAACCCTTTTTGAGCAGTATGAATCAGTCTCTGCCGGCAATTGTTGTTACGACAGTTTGGGTAAATCTGGGATATTGCATCATTATCTATCTCGCCGGCCTGCAAACGATACCTCAAGAGTACATAGAAGCCGCCAAAATTGATGGAGCAACTTCGAAGCAATCTTTCTTCAAAATCACATTGCCTCTTCTAAACCCGATTACAGTTTTTCTTGTAGTTACACAGAGCATTACATTTCTGAGGATCTTCACGCAGGTTTACAACATGACCGATCAAGGATCCGGCGGTCCCTTGAACTCGACAAAACCCTTGGTACTGTACATATATCAGAAAGCCTTCAGATCTTTTGATATGGGTCTCGCTTCTAGTGCGACTGTTATACTTTTTATGATCATTATGGGCATTACCCTGATACAACTACTGGTATTGAATAAGCGAGTCCAATACTGATTGGTGGGTGGTTATGCATGACTAGGGCATACAGGAAAACAAGTATTTTTGCCTATATATTTCTAACGATCTTTGCCATTGTGATGGTTTTTCCCTTCGTGTGGATGTTTTCCTCTTCTTTCAAGTCAACCGAAGAGATCTATGAAATGACGGTGATACCAACAGAACCAACTCTGGAAAACTACGAGTTCATTTTCAACTATTCTATGTTTCCGAGATGGTTTTTGAACAGCATGATCGTAGCTGTGGTAACAACAATTTCTGTTCTCTTCTTTGATTCGCTGGTGGGTTATACACTCGCCAAGTACAATTTTCCGGGAAAGAACATCATATTCATTCTGATTCTTAGCACACTAATGATTCCTACCGAAATGTTAGTGATTCCCTGGTACATAATGGTTAGACAATTGAGGTGGATGGAGACCTACTGGAGCATAATGTTTCCGGGTATGATAAGTGCTTTCGGTGTCTTTCTAATGAAGCAGTTCATGACGACAATACCAAACGATCTACTGGACGCCGCGAGAATCGACGGGGTTTCCGAATTTGGAATATTTATGAGAATAGTCATGCCACTTGTCAAACCGGCTCTCGCGACACTGGCGATCTTCAATTTCATAGGCAACTGGAATGCTTTTCTTTGGCCTTTGATAGTTGCCCAAACACCGAAGATGTATACTCTTCCAGTTGGTTTGTCTTATTTCTCAAGTGAGAACCTAACCAGTTGGGAGTTGATTATGACTGGAGCTGCTGTTTCAACTATTCCTTTGATAATCTTCTTCATAATTTTCCAAAAGCAAATTGTGAAGGGAATTGCTATGTCGGGATTGAAAGGGTGATTGTCATGAGGATTATTGATTCTCACGTTCATTTTCCTTCTCCAGATCTCTTCGGAAGGCCCAAGGGTGATGTTCACCCTTGGGTTATGCAAGAACAAGCTCGCTGGAGAAAGGCTTGGCAGTTTGATAGAGCGGAACCACTTGCCTCTCAAGATGAACTGGTAGAGCGATGGTACAAAGAGGCGACCAAGTACGATATCTCGGTAGTCTTTGTCACTTCTGGTGGAAATGAAGTCATGTCGGAGATAGTCAAAGCTCATCCCGACAGGTTTTATGGCTATGCTCATCACGATCCCTCTCTGAAAGAGGCTCCTACCCTACTTGAGAAATCTATAAGAGAGCAGGGACTCAAAGGGTATAAGATACTTGGGCCGGCAGTGGATACTCCCCTGGACAGCAAGGAACTCTACCCTGTTTGGGAAGTAGCTCAGGGAGAAAACATACCTGTTTTGATTCATTTCGGTATTATGGGCTCAGCTGGCGGAATTGCTAACCATGTGAATATCAATCCGCTGATAATTCACGATGTGGCAAAGAGCTTTCCCAACATGAGAATAATAGTGCCACATTTCGGTTGTGGATACGTCTTTGAAACCCTGAATCTCTGCTGGGCCTGTCCCAACGTGTACATCGACACCAGCGGATCGAACCAGTGGATGAAATGGATGCCTTACGAAGTAAATCTTGAGATGCTTTTCAGAAAATATAGAGAGACTATAGGTCCCCGAAGAATCATATTTGGAACAGACTCTAGCTATTTCCCAAGGGGCTATGCGAAATCTTATTTTGACGAACAGTACAAGGCCATGATAAACGTAGGATATTCAGATGATGAAATCGACAGAGTGGTCTTTGGCAACATAGACGACCTTCTAAACGGGAGGTAGTATGAGATTTTCTCCGATTTACACGAAGTACGTTCTCGGAAGATCTTACAAGCACTGGGCGACATCTCTTCTTGATGAGTTCAGGAAGCAAAACAAGGCCCATTTGGTCATGCTTGCAAGGCAAGGAATAGTTGATTCGAACACTGCCTCTGCTCTGAAAAGGGCGATTATCGAACTGGATTCTACATTGAAGATACCCGAAGAAATCCCTGAAGGAGTCGAGGATCTCTTCTTCTTCTATGAGAAGCAGTTGGAACTTCTTATCGGAGAAAAGGCTGGATCACTCCACACGGCCAGAAGTCGGAATGACATGGATGCGACAGTTTTCAGATTGTACGTGAGAAAGCTGATGATTTCACTTATGAAACAGATGCTATCTATTACTAGAACTCTTATTGATAAGATAAAGAGGTCTAGAGAGCAACTCCTGGTTCTGTACACACATGGACAGCCCGCGCAGGTATCGACTCTTGCCCACTATCTTTCATCTTTCCTTCTGGAGTTTCTCGAAGGACTGGAGGGATTGCACGCCTCCATGAAAGTCGTAAATCAATGCCCTCTTGGAGCAGCGGCAATTACAACCACTGGATTCAATATTGACCGACAGCTGGTTTCTGATCTGCTTGGTTTCGACAGACCGGTACCGAACTCTTACCAGGCAATCGTAACCTCCCACTGGCTAACCTATCCATCAATGTGGTTGAAAAGCATTCTTAATGACATAACGCGTCTTATGGCTGACATGGGTCACAAAGCTTCTTGCGAAGTAGGAATGCTAAGATTTCCCGATGAACTCGTGCAGGTTTCCAGCATAATGCCACAAAAGAGGAATCCAGTCATTATCGAACATATCAGAATCCAATCCGGAATGGCAGCCGGTGATTTCCAGAGCCTTATAGATCTCTTCCACAACGTTCCCTATCAGGATGTTAATGAGGTGGCTGACGCTCCTGTAACCAGCTTCACCAGAGGTTATGAAACGTTTTCCGGTCTTCTGGAGTTATTGGAAGAAACGCTCCTGAAGGCTTCTGTCGATGAGCAAAAAGTTAATCATATAGCAATCTCTACGGGAACAACGACTACGGAACTGGCTGATGAACTAGTAAGGAGAGAAGCGATTTCTTTCAGGACGGCTCACACTGTTACGAGCGCTTACGTGAAATCGGGATACTCTTTTGAGGCTTTACGCAGAAAGTTCTCCGAGCTTGTGGGGAGAGTATTGAACATGAGCGATTCGGAACTAGAAAGCATTCTTTCTCCCAAGCATTTTGTGCAGATACGTGAAATCCCCGGAGGACCGTCTGCTTCTGCTATGGAAAGTCTCATTCATTCGATAGAAGAAAGGACTGAAGCAATTGCAGACTCCCTGTGGAAACTAGTAGAAGACATTGCAGAGAGCGAGAAACGTCTATCGGTAGAGTTCAATGGTCTTGGTTGACGGGGTGAAGCTTTGATTTCGGCTGAAGAAATAACTGGGGTGCTTGGAGAAGCAATTTCGAGGGCAAATACGGAGATTGATCCCGAAATTGTGAAACTGCTTGATCTCTACGAAGGACCTTTTTCAGGAGTGCTGAAGGAAAATGCAGAAGATGCAAAAGCAATGGGGCTCCCCATTTGTCAGGATACAGGTTTTCTAGAGTTTTTCGTCTTTCAGGGAAACGAAGTAACGCTGGAAGAACCGATTGTTGAAACGTTGAATCTGACAGTCAAGAAGGTTTATACCAGCGAACCTTTTAGATACTCTGTGGTGTCCGATCCTCTTTTGAAGAGAGAGAATACTGGAGACAACTCTCCAGCCATTTGCCATCTCTTTCCTGTAAGGGGGAATAAACTGGAAATACGCTTTCTTGTAAAAGGAGGAGGAAGCGAGAACCTTTCTAGACTTTTCATGCTTAATCCCGCTTCGACTGTGGATGAGGTGGTCCACACAGTCGTTGAATCAATAAGAGAGAGTGGGGCTAGAGGTTGCCCTCCACTAAAAATTGGAATAGGGATAGGTGGAAGTTCAGACAAAGCCATGGTTCTTGCTAAGCTTGCGCTTACCAAATCTATTAATGAAAAACATTGCGACAAGGAATATGCAGCTCTGGAAGAAAGAATTCTGAAAGATGTCAACGATCTGAGAATTGGTTATCAGGGTTTGGGAAAAGGGATAACTGCTTACTCGGTGCATATTGAGACTTACCCTACGCACATCGCAACAATACCGATTGGGCTTGCAACGGACTGTTTTATCGCCAGAAAGGGGAGAATAATCCTTGAAGATCGAAGAACTGCGCGCTGGAGATGAACTTCTCTATTCAGGCGAGTTTCTTGTAATGAGAGACGCCGCACAGAAAAGGCTAAAAAAGATGATTGAAGAAAATGAAGAAATACCAGTTTCTCTAAATAGTGCAATAGTTTTCTATGCGGGACCGGCAAAACCAACGAAAGTTTCTTTCGGCGCCATAGGTCCTACTACTTCCAGTAGGATGGATTCATTTCTAGAGATGCTATATATGAAAGGCGTTTTAGCAACAATAGGCAAGGGAAAAAGGGGACCATTGGCTGCAACGCTTTGCAGGGATTACAAGAGAGGCTACTTTCTCGCTCCCAGTGGTGCCGCCGCCGCTCTGGCCAGTAGGATATCCGATTTGACTGTCTTGGCTTTTGAGGATCTCGGTACTGAAGCGATATTCAGAGTCCAGGTTAAAGATTTCCCACTGTATGTTGCTATCGACTCCCTTGGAAACGATGTTTTTGCTTTGAATAGAAGGTGATCAGCTTGAACGAAGAAGCACTGAGACTCCATAAAGAACTGCGAGGAAAACTTGAGGTGAGAAGTAGAGTTCGTGTGGATAGCATGAAGCTATGTCACTTGCCTATACTCCCGGAGTTGCAGACGTCTGTAGAATCATAAACGAGAATAATGAGTTAGCCTACGAGTATACCAACAAATGGAACTATGTCGCAGTTATTTCGGACGGAACAGCCGTTCTCGGTCTTGGAGACATTGGCCCTGAGGCCGGTCTGCCTGTCATGGAAGGCAAAGCTCTGTTATTCAAAGAATTCGGAAATGTGGATGCCTTTCCTCTCTGTGTAAACGTCCATCAACCCGATGAGATAATTGCCTTCGTTCAGGCTCTGTCTCCCACGTTTGGCGGAATAAACCTCGAAGATATCTCCTCTCCAAAGTGCTTCTACATTGAAC
Organism: Mesotoga sp. HF07.pep.5.2.highcov; assembly: GCF_003666285.1. Classification (NCBI taxonomy): domain Bacteria; kingdom Thermotogati; phylum Thermotogota; class Thermotogae; order Kosmotogales; family Kosmotogaceae; genus Mesotoga; species Mesotoga sp. HF07.pep.5.2.highcov. Next base: position 10,370 of record NZ_JFHJ01000308.1, read on the forward strand.
AAGAGCTTCAGCGAAGGCTCGACATACCGGTCTTCCATGACGACCAACACGGAGCGGCAATCGTAGCCACTGCCGCATTGCGAAATGCTCTGAAGATAGTAAATAAGAAGATGGAAAACCTGAGAGTCGCAATGGTTGGGATTGGAGCCGCTGGTGGAGCAACGATCAAGATGTTGCTCGCGGCCGGCGTAAGAGACATCATTGCAGTTGACAGAAACGGTGTTCTTAACAAAAACGATCCCAGGACGCTCTTGAATGAATTTCATCGTGAGATTGTCCAGGAAATCAATCCAGACAACCTCTCTGGTGACCTGGCAAAGGCTGTGAAGGGCGCCGATGTTTTTATTGGCACTTCGGTTGGAGGTATCGTTTCAGCTGAGATGATAAAATCAATGTCGGAAAAGGCCATTGTCTTCGCTTTAGCAAATCCAGTTCCCGAGATTATGCCCGACATTGCAAAAGAAGCTGGGGCAAAGATTGTTGCAACTGGAAGATCGGATTTTTCGAACCAGATAAATAACGTCCTCGCTTTCCCAGGCATATTCAGAGGAGCGCTAGACGTCAGATCCAGAGAAATCAACGAATCCATGAAGCTTGCTGCCACTGATGCGCTCGCTGATGCCGTCAGCGACGACAAGCTATCCGCTGACAATATACTCCCGAAAGTCTTCGAACCAGGAATCGCCCGCAGAGTTGCGATAGCGGTTGGCAAAGCTTCGATAGAGTCAGGTTCTGCTACGATCAACGTATCACTTGACGATGTTGAAGCTTTAGTCGATAAAAGCTTAGAAAGGATATACTGAAAAAACAGACAAAAAGAAAGCACCTATTTGAGTTGATTTAACTATGGAGTCATTAGTACATGTGCTTCTCGACAAAGATGGAGGCTTTCCCTTGGTAGAGTTTAGTCGTAATACTTCTTGATTTTCAGTCTCTGCCTTTTGGACAGGCTTTAGACAGGTTGCTGTGAAATTTGAGACTCGCTTTTCTAGACTATCAAACAGCTCCCGCAAGAGATTGCAGCCGTTTGGTTCAAGATCATCTCAGGAAAAAAACAAGGGGTTCTATCTCTACGCTGGTCTTTGAGATTTGAAGGAAATCAGAAGTGCTTTCAGGTGCTCCATGGGCGACGACAACTCTGAATGGAGGGTCACCGTACATTCTTAGATTGTCCATCTCTTTTCGCCTCCAGTTTGGAGTGTTCTCCTCTGCTCTCTGCAATTACCTCTCTTTCACTGCTGTATTCTACTCCATCCTTATCCATGGTACTGGCATTCTCTTAGCTACATTAACGCCAAGAGAGTTTCGAACAGGGCATTCGAATACCGGTTGTTACATCCAAGATTTGACAGCAGAAGATCTGAAAATAGCCAAACTAGCTAGATAATTGAAAGAAAGAGATGATTATCTATCTCTTTGTCCTTGGGCATTATCAATATGATTCACTGCTTACTATGCTATATCAGCAAATAGGATGAGACTCCTATCCTTGCCCCCAAAAAAATCTCACTTAGATCTCAACCATTAATTTCATACCAGTTCCATCGCTCTTTCTTTTCATTCGCTGAAGTCTAAAAACTGACAGGCAAACAGCGTGAAAACGTTTCCAAGCTTGAAGTAAAAGAGTGTCCAACCTACTTCGAAACCTGGCTTAACACCTAGTGACACGCTTACAATCTTCACAAACTCCATAGCCCTTTCTGGGAAACGAACTCATGTGTCTTGTTTATCTAAATGATGTCGAACTCTTCGAAATAGCCTGCTAAAAGAGTCCAGAGTATGAGGCTGAGGTCACAGAAAGGAGTTCCATTAATTATCAGACCAAGGATAGAAAGCTCTCAGAACCAAAGCGGAAGCTGTTTCACATTTTGACCAATGAACGGCTCCTCTTCACTGTCTCTTTCGATCATGCCGGATAACAAACGGTATATGTCGGGCTCCCGGGAGATCATATCAATGTCAAGCGGTATCCCTCTCATATTTATTAGCTTTGCGTTTCCTCTTTCTTCCTTACCGAGGTCAAGCACAAACAGTGCGCAGTAATTCTTTTCAATGCATTCTGTAGCCCCTGACCAAGTCCCACCCTTTTCCAGATCACTTCGTACAACTATGCCAAAGTCGGAAAGCGAATAGATATATTTGTTTCTATCCATTGCCCTCCAAACAGTGAATTTCTCCCAAGGAGGGAACGCTGACAGCAATACGAGGCGACCATCCCTAACAAATCTGGAGATCTCATCCTTTATTATGAAACTCTTGAGAGAATCAGCTACAATACCGGCAGCAAGACCTCCGTTCTGAAGCGATCCCATCATAGCGTACATATCAACACCTTTTGCAGCACCGGAAACTACTGTTACACCTGACTGGGCACATTTTTCTCCCAAGAGATGAGCTTGATCAAGCAAAGACTGAGAGGTTCTTCTGGAACCTACGATTGAAATCGCCTTATTGTTTAGTATTGAAAGGTCTCCCGCGTAAAAAATCAATGGCGGCGCAAGATGCTTGAGCTTATCCAGCAGTTTGCTAGGGTACTCCGGTTCTGCACGCGATATCGCACGAATGCCTTTTTCTTCGAGATTTGAAAGCTCAATCGCGAGAGAGTGCTTCCTACTCAAAAGGCCAGCTATAAGCTTCGCAGATTTTTCGTCTATCTCAAGCTGCTCGCCGATCTCTGATTCGCTAAGTTCCAGGAGTTTGGAAGGCCTCGAAACTGCAGAAGAGGCAATGCGCCTGGCAAGGATGTTGAAATTCTTCAAGTTGAGAGGTTTGAGATCATCGTTCCGCTCTGCATCAAATCTAATTGTAAGGAGCATTATCGAATGTCTGTCAGATATGTAATCATGACTCGTCGTCATCATAACCACCTTCCCACGAAGCTGATAGAGCAAAGGGATAAACCGCACCGGCGTTTTTCTTCTTCAGCAGATAAGCTATTACCGTAAATGTCCATCTCGAATCGACCAGGTCATCAACAAGGAGGACTCTTTTACCCCCAAGGTCAAGAGAAACATCAAAAGCGGAGAGTACATTTTCAAACTGCATAGATGAGTTTTTCATGGCCTTTTGTTCATGTGTTTCCTTTTTCTTCACTACACAATCCGGTATGTAACTCAGACCAATCTCTTTAGCCAAAGCTTCCGCAAATCTAGAGACCAGATAGGGACGCCTGAGAGACGGAACGGACACAACAATTTCTGGAAACGGTTCAGGCGACCAGTAATCGGTAATCAACTCCTTAGAAGCGGCTACCAATTCACTTCTAAAATGTCCCCTTTCGTATTTGTCCTCCTTAACCATTCTACCCCAACCGGCATCACCATAAATGCTCAACGAATAACCAACCTCACATCTGAAGGGTTCCGGTATTTGAATGATGTTTTCAAATCGATGAGGGAATCTTTTCCTTGGCTCAATTCTCACAAATCTATTCTTAAGAAACTTTGAGGCTTTCTGAACGAGCTGATGGTTTGTAGCCCTGGGTCGAAAATCCCCCGCACAGTTGCAGCATCTACCGCAATCTTCACTGAGATAATCATCAAGCTTACTGACGACGTACTTCATAAGGCATCCTTTCAATTCAAACAATGCCTTCACATCCTTGTACTCTTGTTTTCTCTGATGAATTATTTCCTCCCACCTTTCACTGTTAGGACTCCACCTGTTTGCAGTCCTGATGTATCTGGAGCCATTTCTGGTAATAATGCCATCGATTTCAAGAATCTTAAGACACTTCTCGATTTCCGATATTTTAGCGTTTATTGATCTCATTATCTCGGCTTTACTTCTTGGAAACTGCCCAATCAATTCTACTAGCGTTTCAATGACCGCCCTTTCAGGAAAAGCATTTTCAAAGAAGTAATCGTGAATATCATCGTCTTCCTTACCTCCTAGAAGAATAACCTCTGCAGAATCTACTGATCTTCCTGCCCTCCCGATTTGCTGATAGTAGGCTACTATCGACGATGGAGTTTGAAAATGAATCACGAAACCAATGTCCGGTTTATCATATCCCATACCCAAAGCCACCGTACTAACCAAAGCTTTTACCTCGTTTTTCATCAGCAGTTTTTCCAGCTCTTCTTTTCTTTCGTTATTCATTTGCGCATGATATGCAGATGCATTTATATTGTTATCTTTGAGCCATCTGGCGACTCTTTCACAGTCAATCTTCGTCAGACAATAGATGATTCCTGATCCTGGAATGCTGGGTAAGTTCTCAGCAAGCCATGCCAGCCTTTCAGACTGATCTGCAAGTCTCACCGCCTGAAGTTTCAAGCTTTCTCGCTTCAGTGGACCTCTAATGGTAAGAAGATCTTTGCCGAACTGCTCTTCAATGTCTCTCACTACTCTGTCGTTGGCAGTAGCTGTTGTTCCTAACAATGGGGCTCCCTTCGGAAGATTTGAAACTATACGCACAATTCTTCGATAGTCTGGCCTGAAGTCATGACCCCAATCCGATATGCAGTGTACTTCATCGACTACAAGAAGTCCTATATTGAACGAGACGAATTTCTCAAGAAAACCTTTATTCCCTAGTCTTTCTGGTGAAATGAGGAGTATATCTACTTCATTTTTTCTTGTTCTTTCAATAATCTCTTCCCATTCAGTTGAATTCGTACTATTTACAGTTTCTGCGATGATTCCGATTCTCTTGGCCATGTCGATCTGATTTCTCATCAATGATAACAACGGACTTACAAGCAATACTACAGCCTTTGATTCTTTCCTCAGAAAGTATGCAGAAAGAAAGTATGTTATACTCTTTCCCCAGCCTGTTTTCTGAACAAGAAGAACCTTCCGGTGTTCGTTGACAACTGCGTTGATTGCTTCCCACTGATCTGGTCTGAATGACACCCCTTTTCCAAGCATTTTCTCCAGAATTTGCTGAGCTTCTTGTTTCTCTATCATCCGTTACCTCCGTGAATAGATTTACTACATGGAATATCAATTCTCTGAACTGTCATGACAAATCGAACAGAATGATTTCAACTATCGATAATAGACGACAGCGTAGTCGTCGTTGTCCTTAACAAAGCATATTCCCGCCCAGGAGCTCCAATGATCCTTGCAGAAGCTGAGACAAAGTCCCAGGGGATTCAAGATACTACAAGAAGTAGTATTCAGATAAGTGAAAAATTCGAATTCTTTGCGAGTCATTGCTAAACACCTAAAAACCTGCATATTCTAACTAGTTGTCAGTTATTGCCCAATTCATATGCCATATATTATTAGTTTACAAAGATTACAATAAAAAATCAAATCGCGCCGCTTACGAGAAAACTTTCACAGAGGTGTGAAACCATTAGCTAAGAATGGCTTTCAAGGATTCTGGTTCGTTCGGAAAAGATTTCTGAATTGATCCTTCTGGCATAGTCTCTGCCAATTCAGAAGACGTTTTCTCAGATCACTTCGAGTCTGTGGCTTCTTCACACGTGTATTCGTTGTTGGTACGGATTCACATTGGGTGCGAAGATGGTTCTATAAGAGTTTCTTTTTCAGGTGGTTTTACTTGTCGAAAGCTTCGTGTGCTAGACTAGCCTTGTCGGTTAAAGAATTGCTCTTACACACCGGAAATCGGGAATTATTTTCTGAAGAGCCGAGATTATTCAAGTTGCATTAGGCAGCAGATACTAAAGAATACATTACCGAGATATACTCATGACCGATTCTTGAATTAAAAACAACCCCAGGAGCAATTATGGCCAACAACAAAAGAGAAGAAGAATGGAAAGAAGTCAAGAAGAGATGCAAGGTCGGTGACGAAACGATACGAATGGCGAAGGAACTAGGTATAAATCCAAGGACTATGATAAAGAACATACCGAGCAAGGCCGAGAAGTGGAAGGCGCCCGTCGATGTCTGGATAAGAGAAATGTACGATAAGGTAAAAGAAAAGAGCGCAAAGAAAGCAAAAGCGAAGGCAAAGCGGCTGAGAAAAGAAAGCGAAGAATCTACCGACGGTTCGTCTCGACTGGATGACAGCGACAAATCAGATAAGCAAGACTGAAGGTCGTTATCATAGTTGTGAAAAGCTCTATGGCAATCAAAGGGCATAGATCCCGATTAATTCTTTTGTCTCTAAGAAAAGAGGACTGGAAAGCGTAAGTGGTATAACGAAACTTTTTAAAGCTCCGAGATGAAATATCTTCCGAACAAAAGCCTCTACAGCTAACGAAGACTATCATGTTTTCTTGAGTTAACTCGATATCCAGAATGATTTTAGAAGTTTCGAATTTCTAGAGATTCATTTCAGTCTAAATCAGGCGCCACAACACTTGAAATCACAAAGAGCGTTCCAATTGACCAGAGCTGAGGGGAACAACTTGCGGGATATTCCAAAAGACTCCCGGCTGTTTCAGATGAGGAGAGACCGCTGAAGAGTTCGGGGAGGCGATTGTCACGATACTTTTCCTTCGCTCTCAAGAGATCTGAGGCGAGCCTCTTTGTCTTTTCGGAAAAGCCGTAACTGATAAGCCCAAGCATAATCAGCGAGTTGTCGTGCGGCCAGACGCTTCCGTTATGGTACGAGAAGGGATTGTAGCGCTTCATCTTGCTCGAGAGAGTTCTTATTCCCCAGCCTGTGTACATATCCTCTGAGAAGAGTCTATCTGCCAGAGCATCTGCTTTGTCTTCGTCCACTATTCCAGTCATAAGGCAATGTCCGGGGTTAGAGGTTATCGAATCTACCGGAGTTTTGTTCTTGTCGAGAGCCGTAGCAAAGTAGCTCTCATTTTCGAGCCAGAAATCACGGTTGAAATTGATCTTCAAAGTTGCCGCTTTCGAAGCATAAAGAGAGGCCATCTCTCGTTTATCAAAGAGAACCATGAGCTTCTCGAGGCATTTGAAAGCATCGTACAAATAGCCCTGAACCTCTACGAGGGCAAGGGGCGGTTCGGCAAGCCTGCCGTCGGCAAAGTTCACCGAATCGGCAGAATCCTTCCAGCCCTGATTCACGAGTCCACCGCCAGAAGGAGCAAATTCGACATATCCGTCGTTATCGGGGTCGGCATATTCGTCGATCCACTTTGCGGCTGCAATGGTGTTTTTCTCGATGAATTTAATGAAGTCAAGGTCGCCTGTCTGCCGGTAGTACCTGTGAGATAGCATTATGAAGAGAAGGGTCGCATCGATCGTTCCGTAGTATCTTTCGAAAGGCAATCTTCCTGACAGAGAAAGCTCGTTCAGGCGGGTCTCGTGGACAATCTTTCCCGGCTGAGCCTCGGAATGAGTCTCTTCTTCACAACTCTGGAGAAGAGAATGGATCTTCAGTATGTTCCTCGTGATCTCTGGAAGAAGATCGACCGTCTGGAGTCCGAAGATTAAACTGTCTCTTCCGAAGACGGTGGCGTACCATGGAAGTCCTGCGCCCGGAAAATCACCATAGACCGTCGGAATCATAAGTATCTTCAGATCTCCAATTTCCCTTTCGCCTATTTGATTAACGTTCCTAGTAAACTGGAGATTCCCCACAGGTCTCTCTGAAAGCATATCCTTGAAGATCTCTTCTTTCTTCACTACCTTGCTCAATCTCAGTTTACCCGAGGCCGTCCCGCTTTGCCCCGGCCTGAGCTTTAGAGAGAGCGAGGGTAGCGAGTTTTCTATGACATCCTTTTCGAAGTCGCTTTCATACTCGAGGCTGTTGAGTGAAGAAGCCGATACCGTTCTGGATGTTTCCAGCCCACTGTAAGCATCGTTCTCTCCCCTTATCGTGAAGATATCTTCAAAGGCGCAGCTGATTTCGTAATCGAAAGTCAGCTGAACCTCTTCAAGCGAATAGTTTCTTACCGTCACTTCTGCGTACAACGTGTTTCCTTCCACACGGAGGGTTTCAGATAGGAAGATGTCGAAGTTAGAAACGTCGGGTCTTGATCTCCCCAGATAGCGGGCTTCTATTCGGTCCCATGAGAAATCTACATGGAGTCTCTTGAGGTAAATCGAGGCTTTCAGAGTCATTCTGGATATGAAGCGGGTATCTTCCAGATAAAGGCCTGACGCCTTTTCGCTCTCACAGTCTATAACCCCTCTTTCATCGGTAACCGCCATGAGATTTCCGTTCTTGAAGATCTTCACGAGTTCACCTCTCTTGCCGATCGCGCTAGTAGATTCCGAAATCTCTTTTTGCATCAAAATTGGCTGCTTTCAGGACTTTACTTTTAATAATTTCGACCAGCCGGCGTATTTTCGATTCGAAATCAAATAAAACAACTATAATAAGTAATTCTACTGGTTACTTCTCTTCGGTCTTCTCAATCTCTGACTGTTTAAGCATTAACGCCTCTTCAAGCGGTTCGCCGAGAAGATAGTGGCTGAACCAGGCGAGATTCTGTCTCATTATCGCTCTATGGAGACCGGGCTTGTCTGCGACGTGCCCCATGCCCTTGTAGATAACCAGCCTTACGGGAACGTTCATCTCTCTCAACCCCTGATAAAGTTCGAAGGCGTTCGGTGGTGGAACCCTGGTGTCCGAGCCGCCGTGTTGTATGAGGGTTGGTGTCGAAGCATTCTTAATGTAAGTCATCGGCGATGTCAGCTCGTATATCTGAGGATCTTCCCAGGGGTTGTTGCCGAGGTAGCGGTGACAGAATTGATGAATATCGGTGTTAACGTGATAGGTCACCCAGTTGGATATCCCAGCTCCCACCGAAGCGGCTTTGAATCTGTTCCCGTAAGTCGCACAGAAGGCCGAGATGTAACCTCCCTGGCTCCATCCCATGACTCCAACGAGGTCTTCATCCACGAAACCTTTTTCGATAAGATGATCGACGCCACTAACCACGTCTTCGTAATCTCCAATACCCAGGTTTCTGTAATTCAGCTTCCTGAAGTCTCTTCCGTAGCCTTCGCTGCCCCGGTAATTCGGCTCAAGTACGAGCACTCCTTTGGGCACAAGCTGCTCCACAGGATAGTAGCTGCTCGTGATCATCGCCGCTAGGGCAGTCCATGTCGGACCGCCGTGTACAAGCACTACGAGCGGGTATCTCTTGGAGCTGTCGAAATCTTCTGGAAGGTTGAGAACGCCGTGGATCTCAGTACCGTCGTAGCTTTTCCAGGAGATCCGTTCCTTCTTCACCCTTTTTCTCTCCGGGTAGGAAACGGCGATCTCCGTTATCTTCTTTCCATCTAAATAGATTTCAAGAGGCTCCGCATTGGTCCCCATCGCAGTCGCTATATGTTTACCATCATAGGTAACGCTGCAGGCCAGGATCATCTCGTCCTGATCTGTCAGACGTTCGAGATGGCCATTCATATCCAGCAGGCCGAGGCTCATTGTGCTATTCTCTATCCAGCTGACGAAGAAGCCCCTCTCTGTCCAGGAGACCAGTTCAACGTTCAGATCGTCTTCGACGTTGATCCGCTCTTTTGAGAGATTGGAGAGATCCACAATCTCGATAGCACCGTTATCCATCCAGGGGTCTTCTCCATCTGGCACCACGACAGCGAGTTCCTTCGAGTCAGGAGAGAAGGCGAAGCCTCTCGGATGCTTAAAGGGTAGTTCTTTCAGTTTTCTTTCGCTGTCCATAAGCATGACCTTGGCTTCATCGAAATCGTTGACGTCGCTTGTCGGCGGAGCCATGAGTGCCACGTAGTTACCGTCCGGAGAAAGAGAGATCGAAGAAACATGGAATTCCTTCTCATCTGTCAGTTTGTCGAAAAGGGTCTCTTCAGATCTCATATCCTTGGGCAGTTCGAACCTCGAAGAATACTCCTTCATCGCTCGTGAGAGATGAATGAAGAAAAGAGAGCTGTTTTTCGGTTCCTCGTCTATGTATTCGAATTCGCCGTAGTTCTCCTTCCTCTTTTTCAGTTCATCGCTTTCAGGAGAGGCGGCAACCAGGTAAAGCCCGTCGTTCTTTCTGCTCCACTTTACCTGGCTTATGTCGTTTTCGAAAGTCAGCAGCTTGAACGTTCGCTTCTCTTCGAAATCGAAGATCATGACGTCGTTCTTGTTTTCGCCGCCGGTCTTCTGGAGAAATGCAAGTTTACTCGAATCGGGAGACCAGTCGGGAAGAGAGCAGTCGAACTCATCGTTCGAGACATGCAGAGCGGTCTTAATTGCTGCATCATAAACCACAACTGTTTGCAAATACTTGTTTGTGTTCCAGTCGGCGCGCTTCAGTATATAGGCAAGTTTCTTTCCATCGGGCGAAATTACCGGATTGTTTACGATCGGAAGCGAAAGCTGCTCTTCAATCGTGAGATATCTGTCGCTCAAATCATACCCCTCCCATCTAACATAAGAAAACTATACTATCATAGTCTATCCTTTGGAAACAAACAAAAGACCCGCCAACAGTCTTCTCTCCGAATCAAAGTCTATTTCAAACGCTTGCCATGACCCCACTTTATGACACAGGATTCTAGCTCACAGATATGTAATCTTGAAGATACATGGGAGAGGTTTCCTCTATCGTTCATATTTGCTATTGAATCCATTCTCTTGGCAGGATTCATTCGGGTTTCGGATAAAAAATGTCAATCCCCCCTGAATGAACTAAAGGAGATGTTGGCATGAAGATTACCTTCCTTCCTCGCTCTCGATTAGGCAAGTGGGGCTTCTCTCTGAGTCTGTCCTTCATCCTTTTGCTCTTTGCCCAGATACAGTTCTCATTGATTCCTCTACCGGTCTTCTCTCTTCTTACTCTAGGAGTGGCCGGCTTTGTCTTATCTGTCATCGCTTTTATAAAGAAAGATAGAGCATTGGGAACACTGATTTCAATAATTATTGGAGCCGTTATTATCTTCGTCTTTGGATCGATACTGGTAATGTCTACCGACCTCTTCAAAGGCTTTCCCGTTGCGAAGGACTACCTGGAGAAGGCGGAAGGAAACGATATGTCCGGAGACGGAATGAATCTCGGAGATATTTCGCAGTCAGGAGAGCAGATCTTTTTCGTAGAAAAGAACAGGCTGTACACCATAAACATCGACTGGACGAATCGCAGAGAGGTAACGAATTCTCGGTCAGTTCTATCTTTCTTTCCGGTGACTGGATTTACTTCACAAACGATCGCGATGTGAGCAACCTGTATAGAATGAGGAAGGACGGAAGCGAGCAAATGAAACTGAGTGAGGACAATGTCGCCCATTTCTACGTTCTAGGTGATCACATGCCTATTGCACGAAGAAAACGCTGGCCGAGTTCAACGAAATAAAGAAGGAAGCGCTAAATACAGAAGACGCAACACTGGAAAGCGATGTGGGGACACTATACATGATGAAAACAGACGGCTCGGAAAAAATCCCGCTCTGCAAAGTTCCCTAAAGCCGGGCAGGGTAATGATATCCGAAGAGTGGATATACTTCGAAGACTATCAGAAGCTGTGCGGAGTAAGGATCAATGGATCAGACTACACTTTGATCTCTGAAAGAGGAAGGTTGGGTTTCGTTGAGGATGGTTGGGTTTACTTCGTATCGGTTCTCGATCCAGAAACTCGAGCTTATGAGGATCTTGAGATCTGCCGTATGAAGAAAGACTGATCCGAAATTACGGTTCTCTCCTCTGCGGACAGAGTTAACAGCTCTTGTTTCGACAACGGTTGGTTCTATTATGTTCTCCATTCAGAAAAGGGTCTGTACCGAATGAGGCCAGACGGATCTGAAAGAGAGAGACTCAATGAAATAAACATCTGGCAATTCGACGGGGTGGCCGGAAACTGGATGTACATTACCGACTATGCCGGCCCTAGGTATCGCGTCAAGCTAGATGGCTTGGTAGGCACCAGAATGAACTGAACCCTTTCTTTTGACCGGGTTACACATTCCCTTATCATCTTCAACAACCTTGTTTTTGACGAAGACCCGCAGGTTCGAAATCCTTGTTCTTTTGCTGTATGAGTTTCCGGCAACGCTGAAATCTATGCAATGGAGACAAAGATAGGAACTATCCAGGACGGGAGAAGTGTGTTTTCCTTTCTTCCTGTCTTGCATGTCTCTCACTTCATACTATCCTCGTAGAGATGATAGGCCTTCAAGCCGGTAGATTTGATTATCGAAGTGGGTAAAACGCATGAAAGACTATAATAGTTATGAATTGAGGATGAGGAGACTACACATGAATACTGTTGTCTGTATTGGAGATAGTATCACCTTTGGTCGAGTGGGTGCAAGTTACTTTGAGATGCTGAAAAGCGAATTCGGTGGAAAATACAAGTTTATAAACAGTGGAATAAATGGAAATCTTTCTTACGACGTTCTAAAGAGAATAGACAAAGTGACCAGTTTGAAGCCAGATATCGCTATTCTCCTCGTAGGAACAAACGACGTGTGGGCGACCTACTCAGAAAAAACCATGAAAGCCTACATCAGAAAGAACAGACTACCCGAGAGACCTTCAAAAGAGAGCTATGCCAGAAACTTCGCTGAAATCCTGCAAAGGCTCAAGACCGCTTCCATTGCTCATATAGGAGTGATGTCGTTGCCTTTGATTACAGAAGAACCCGAACATATTCTCTTCAAGAGAAGCGTGGAATACTCTGAACTGATTAAGAAGATAACTTCGCAGATGGACTTGTGCTATCTAGATCTCAATGAACGTCAACGCGATTATCTGACAAAGAATAAGAAAAGTTCTCCCTCAGGGCGGAAAGTCTCCTGGGAATTCACATTACGGATGATCTTCAAGCATATCCTATTGAGAAAGAGCTGGGACGCACTATCGCAGGAAAATGGATTTCTGTTGACGGTAGATCATGTTCATCAAAACAGCACAGGGGCAGCATTGATCAAGGATTGCGCCTCTGAGTTCCTGAAAAAGCTTTCGCTTCCAGATGGCTGATTTCTTCAACGAACATACTTAGAATAGTTATCATTTGCTGTTCAATTATCCAATTCGATCGGGTTCCTGTTTAGGGGAGCTCTTCCTTCTTCATAAACATGTTAGAACGAATCGTCTGGAACGAACCGAAAGAGAGTGCTGATAACGGAACAATATCGACTGTTTGATTCATCAAAAACCGATAGATCCTGTGCAGAAGCACTCACGAGGATGACCCCGAAAAGGCGCGAAAAACGCGAACAGTTGCAAGTTCCGAAATACAAGTTGTGAGTCAAAGAACAAATCCAAAAAAGAGGGCCTCGGGTCTGGAGTCTGGCAAAGATTAATCAGTTCACTATTCTAAATGCTATTGAGAACTTCATCTTTAGATCCGTTCCAGAATCTTGTCTTTGATTTTAGCAAGAACTCGTTCATGTCGGAGGATCATACTGCGATCTTGCCAAGTACAAGTCGTCATATCTGGAAGGTGATTTCATAAATCATCAATCATCAAACGGTGTACAAATCCGGAAAATTCATAAAGTCAACGACCTTTCATCTAAAGGGCGAGGATTATCACTATGCGCTTGGTATAAACTATGACTTCACCTACATGAGGGAGTTTTCAAACGTTCTGGAGAACTTTATGAGGGTCGAATCCGATTTGCAGTCTGCTATAAGCGAGGCGGGAGAGAACAAGCTCTCTTCGATCTTCGACAGCTGTCTCGAGGCTGTAGGCAAGCCCATCGAAAGGATGAATAAATCGGACCGGTTGAGACTGATAAGTCTTCTTAAAAGAGAAAAGGCCTTCGACTTTTCTAAGGCAGTCCCGTACGTTTCAAGCAGGCTCAATTTATCTAGATACACGATATACAAATACATAAAGGAAAGCAGCTGACATAAATAAAGAAAAAGAGGAGAAGATGATGCTTATAGAGAAGAGGATAAAGGAACTGGGAATCGAGCTGCCGCCGTCTTCACCGCCAGGAGCCATGTATATTCCCGTCAAAAGGCTCGGAAATGCTCTTTTCGTTTCGGGTCAGGTACCGATGAAGGACGGAAAGCCTGTTTACACGGGTAAAGTGGGAAAGGAGAGATCAATCGAATACGCCGAGGAAGGGGCCAGACTGTGTATTGTCAACATGCTGGCAGCCGTCAAGGCTTACCTCGGTGATCTCGACAGGGTAGTTAGCATCGTGAAGCTCCAGGCCTTTGTGAACAGCGAAACTGGCTTCGACAGGCAGCATATCGTTGCTAATGCGGCTTTGGAACTCCTTTATCAAATATTCGGAGAGGCTGGAAGGCACGCACGCACTGCAGTTGGAACGAACCAGCTGCCGTTGGATTTCACGGTCGAGATCGAGGCAGTAATCGAAATCAGAGAGAACGATTAATATGGACTACGACTTTGATACTCTGGTAAACAGGGAGAATCAGGGGAACATGAAATGCATGCTCACTCCCGATATAGTCAAGAAGATGAATCTGATCAGTTATGCCGGCGCTGAGATGGATTTCAAGACTGCTCCTGCAATAATCGACGCTCTTGTTAAGCGGGCCAGGAATGGCCTTCTTGGATTCACACTTGCCGACGAAAAGTATCTTTCCAGCGTACAGTGGTGGATGAAGAACATGCGTAACTGGGAGATAGAGAGAGACTGGATTGTGCCTACCTATGGTACTATTCACTCGGTTGCGACGGCCATCAGGGCATTCACGAAAGAGGGAGACGGTGTAATTGTACAACCTCCCGTATACAACAGATACGAACAGGCTGTAAGAAGGACAAACCGAGAGATAGTGAGCAATCCTCTGATCTACGGGGACGGAAAGTACTCAATGGACTTCGATGACCTAGAGAGATGTATGAGGGTTGAGAAAAACCGGCTTTTCATACTGTGCAATCCTCATAACCCCATCGCAAAAGTCTGGCAGCGTTCAGATCTGGAGAAAATCTCTTCGCTTGCACAGAGATATAACGTCCTTGTATTCAGCGACGAAATATTCGGAGAAATAACCTTCAACGGCAATTCGGCTATTCCGTACTCAACTGTTGCCGGAAAGGAAGGCCGCTCGATAGTTGCGACCTCACTTGGAAAGGTCTTCAATCTGACTGGCGTCAACAGCGCAAATATTGTTATATCCGACCCCTCTACACGGAAGAGATTCAGGATCCAGCGAGACGCAGATCACTACGGAAGCATAGATCCCATGGTTCATGCGGCAGTATGCGCAGGCTACGGACCCGACAGGCCGATTGGGTTAGAGAGATGAGGGAGTACGTGTGGGAGAATGTCTCCATAATGAAGGACTTCTTCACCAGAAATATTCCGGCAGTCACAATGACCAAAGTAGAGGGTTCATTCGTAATCTGGATAGACTGGCGGAGGCTTAAACTAGATGATGAGGAGCTGCACTCATTCCTGCTGAACGAGGCATATCTTGATCTGGATAGAGGCGTAAACTATGGAGAAGGTGGAAAGGGTTTTACGCGAATGAACATCGCTGCACCCAGAAGGAAGATAGAAGAGTCACTGGGATTCCTTTTCGAAGCTGCCGCGAGACGTGGGTATGCAGTATCCGAGACTTTGAACAGGTGGAGGTGAAGATCATTCCTATGAAGAAACTGATTGAAGACTACTTCGAACAGAATAGGGAGCTCATGATAAGAGATATCATGAGACTGGTAAGGATAAAGAGCGACAAGCAAGAGGCGAAAGAGGGCAAGCCATATGGCGAAGGACCGGCCGAAGTGCTGGCTGTAGCCCTTGAGATGGCGTCTGAGATGGGATTCAAGACCAGAAACTACGACAACTATGTAGGAGCGATTGACTTCGACGATCAGAAAAACAAGCTTGACATTCTTGCTCATCTCGATGTGGTACCTGGAGGTGATGGTTGGTCGGTCACAGAACCCTTCAACCCGGTAGTCAAGGGCGGAAGGCTCTACGGCAGAGGAACGATAGACGACAAGGGCCCCGCCGTAGCAGCTCTTTACGCCATGAAGGCTGTCAAGGATCTCAATATTCCTCTGAAGGCCGGCGTAAGACTGATACTGGGAACCGATGAGGAATGCGGATCGTCCGACATAAGATACTATTATGGGATCGAAGAGGAAGCTCCAATGACCTTCTCGCCGGACGCCAGTTTCCCGGTTGTGAACATAGAAAAGGGAGGTCTACAGGGAAAGTTCGAATCGAGATTTGAAGAGTCAAATGAAACTCCACGAATTGTAAGCTTCAAGGCTGGGATCAAGAGTAATGTGATTCCCGGTGAGGCAACTGCCGTTGTAGAGGGGATCGATCCTGAAGAGATCCGCGAATGCTGCGATGCCGTCGGCAAGATCAGCGGCATCTCGTTCAACTTATCCACCGAGGGAGACAAGACTACAATCAAGGCCAAAGGACTTCAAGGCCACGCTTCGACTCCAGATAAGGGGAGAAATGCTTTGACAGGTTTGCTGGAGGTAATCTCAAGGCTTCCGGCTTCTCGAAGCACCGGCTTTGAAAGACTTAGAGCTCTAAACTCTGTATTTCCTCATGGAGATTGGCTCGGTGAGGCTGCCGGTGTGGCGATGAGCGATGAACTTTCCGGTAAGCTTACAATAAGCCTCAATATATTGGAGTACGATGGTTCCAGCCTAAACGGGACATTCGATTGCCGGGCTCCTTTGTGTGCAACGAAAGAGAACCTTCTTGACGTTATCAAGGCAAAACTGGCCGGCTATGGCATAGATCTACAAAACGATGACATAAAACCTCCTCATCACGTACCGGGTGACTCCGAGTTCGTCAAGACACTTCTGAGATGTTATGAAAGCTACACCGGAGAGAAGGGATACTGCATCTCAATGGGCGGCGGAACGTATGTACATCGACTGAAGAACGGTGTGGCATTTGGCTGTACTATGCCCGGAAGCGAAAACAATATGCACGGCCCCGATGAATTTGCGGTCATTGAAGATCTCCTGACGAGCGCCAAGATTTTCACACAGGCAATCATAGAGCTATGCGGGTGAACGAACCTGTTCTGTAAGCTAGAAACGATAAGGGCTGTCCGTTATGGGATCTCCGTTCTCCGGGAATAACAACAGTTGCAAGTTGTAACCGAGGTTAGAGGTCAGTGGTCAGAGGTTGGAAGAGTAAAAGGAACTGGTTGACCGTTGAGCAGTTCTCCGTCCGCCGAGAAGAACATACAGTTGCAAGTTGTCTGTTCCAAGTTGCAAGCATAGGACCCGCTATGCGCTTAAAAACGGAGAACCCGCTAATCGCTGGAAAAAACACTTTGCGCTGGACACTTGCTATGATACGCTGAACTCTTGAAAGACCAAAGGAACGGTTGCAAGTTGTGAGTTGTAGTGTGCCAAGAAGGCGAAGAAG